>CAIYFF010000381.1 GCA_903925435.1 uncultured Planctomycetota bacterium
ATGTGGACGCAGAGATCGACGAGGATGCGATCCGGCCGTTCGAGGACGAGGAGAAGGTTCTCCTGTCGCGCGCGCTGCGTGCGACGCGTGGCAACGTGCGCCGCGCTGCTCAGTTGCTCGGCATCGGCCGCGCGACCCTCTACCGCAAGATCCAGCAGTTCAACCTGCGCTTGCAGTGAGCCATGCCGCCGCGGCGCGTTGCGCGATAGGCTCGCGCGCCGCATGGCGGCCATTCCGATTCTGCACCAAGACGAGCATCTGCTGGTCGTCGACAAGCCCGCTGGCGTGCTTGTCGTCGCGGCGCCGGGCCGTCGTGGCAAGACGCTGATCGATCTGCTGACGGAGCAGACCGGCGGGCGCGTGTTCGCCGTGCATCGACTCGACGAAGGCACCACGGGCGCGATCGTGGTCGCTCGATCCGAGGCGGCGCGTGAAGCGATGGAGCCGCTGTTTCGCGCGCACACCGTCGTCCGCGAATACCTCGCGTTGCTGTCGGGGCGGCCCTCGCCAGCGGCGGGCCGCATCGAGTCGCAGCTCAAGGAAGAGGACGGGATGATGCGCGTGGTTGAGCGCGGCGGCGTCACTGCGATCACGGACTACGAGACGATCGAGCGTCGCGGTCGTTGCACGCTCGTGCGCTGTCGCCTGTCGACAGGTCGTCGCAATCAGATTCGCGTGCACATGCAGGCGCTTGGTTGCCCGATCGTCGGCGACCGCAAGTACGGCTACCGCGCGCGCGGCGACGAGTCGTTCTCGCGGCCGATGCTGCATTCGTGGCGTGTGGCCTTCGACCACCCGATTACCGGCGCGCGCGTTGCCGCGGAAGCGATCCCGAGCGAGCAGGAGCTTCGGCCATGAGGCTTGATCCCGTTTGCTCGCTGCGTGGCAAAGGCCGCGGTCGTTCGTAAGATCGCCGCGCGTGACATCCCCCATGCGAGAACGCGAGGAGTCGTTGCTCGACTTCCTCCAGGACGCAGGGATCCCGCTCATCGCGCGCCTGGAGTCGTTCCTGCGGGCCGCCTCGCTGGGTCTCGCGCTCGCTGGTGTTGCGTATGGCGCTGCTTCGTTGGCGCTCGAAGGCAGCAACGTTTGGTCTGCCGACGCGACGTGGGGCGGAGCGATCCCGTCGCTGTGTTCGGCTCCGCTCTACGCGATGGCGTGGCGCGCAGCGAGTAAGCGCGAGTTGCCCCGATCCGGCTTCTTCCTGTTCGCGGCGTTGCTGGCGTTTTCGATCCTCGCCTCATGGCAACGCGGCGCGTTCTACCCCGGCTGGTATGTGCAGCCGTTCTTGTGCCTTACTGCGAGCGCATGCCTTGGGATCGTGCCGGGGCTGTCGCTATCGCTCGTGTCGGCGTTCTCGCTCGCTGCGTCGCCGTTCGGCGGCGAGCCCATCGCGCCCGGCGTGGAGTCGGAGATGTGGCTCCACTCGATCAGCTTGATGGCGTTGTCGCTTGCGTCCGCGCTGACCGGCGTGCTGCTGCACAAAGTGCTGGTCGCTGCGTTGCAGGCGGGCGCTCGCCATCAGATGGAGCAACTCGAGACCGCGCGCGCGCTGCGGCATAGCGAGAAGTTGCTGCGCCACGCGCTTCGCGTGGACACCGTCGGCGATCTTGCGGGCCTCGTGAGTCACCAGCTGCGCAATGCGTTCCAGGTGATGCTTGGGCACGTGACGTTGCATGCGCTCGGCGGTGACGACCAGCCGGGCGAACGACTGCGCCTCGTCGGCGAGACCCTGATGCAGTCGCGGCCGCTGCTCGACCAACTGATGCAGCTCGCGCACCCCGACGATGGCGCCGTCGAAGACAGCGATCTCTCGGCGTGGCTGCACGACTTTGCAGAACGTGCGCGTCGCGTGATGCCCGCTTCGATCGAAGTGCGTTGCGAGCCGTGCCCGACGCCGCTGCCTGTGCGGCTTGAGTTTCGCGGCCTCGACCATGCGATGTGGAACCTCGCGATCAACGCGCGCCACGCGATGGAACAAGGCGGTGTGTTGACGCTCGCCGCGGCCCTACGCGACGGCATGGCATGCATCGTGGTCCGCGACACCGGCACGGGGATCCCGGCGGAGTTGCAGCAGAAGATCTTCGACCCATACGTCACGACGAAGCCGATCGGCCAAGGCACGGGGCTCGGCCTCACCGCCGTTGCGCGCTACGTGCTGTCGTGCGGTGGCCGCATCGAGGTGCAGAGCGAGCCGGCAAAGGGCGCGGAGTTCACGCTTCGATTCCCGCTCGCGGTTGCGGCGTCAGGCCGCAGCGCGCAGGCCGAAATCGCGTAGTCGCAGAGCCGCGCGCAGGTCGTGCCGGCCACGAAGAGCCGACCAGGTCGAGCCGACTCAGCGCAGTGCGAAAGCCCGCCCGAGTCGCCGCGAGATGACGCCTGCGAGCACATCGCGGAGGTCGCCGCGGCCTTTGGTGTCGATCCAGCCGTTTTGGCTGTCGCTCCACTCGAAGTGCCACGCCGTGGCGCCCTCGGCGAGCCACATTTGGTTGGCGGCCGATTGGCGGTTGAGCACGCACTTGCTGCCGTCCGCGAAGGTCAGCTTGACGACGCCTTCCGACGCCTCGGCCTCGAGTTCGTCCGGGTCGAACGAGTCGAGCCGCAGAAGCATGGTGCGCAGCAGTTCTTCGGCGCGTTGGCGGAAGGCCTGGGTCAAGTCGCTCGCGGGAGACATGGGCGGCCACTCTGGGCCATAGGCTGCACGGACGCCAGAGGCAGAGTGGCTGGGGGTTGGCAGCCCGACGTGCGACGGTAGATTCGGCCGCACAGAAAAAGTCGGAGGCCGGCGACCCTCTCCCAAGGATCGCCGGCCTCCTGTAGGCCCGGGCCGCCGTTAGCCCTCTCGTGTCGCTCCGAAACTCCCTGCAGGATTCCGGAACTGGGCGGCTCGGGCACGTCCCATGCGGTGTAGTGAACGAACGGGGGTTGAGAACTTTCCCTCGGCGCTCAATTTTCTTCGTGAAGGCATCGCCAACGCGGTGCAGCGCACCGGCGCGGATGCGATCCGACGACCGCGAGAGCTAGCGATCTGCCGATCGAGCTAGCGACACAGCAACCCAGGCAGTCGCGACGCCTGGTGTCTAGCGAATGCGCCGATCTGCTGTCTGCATCCACTCTTGCAGCAGTTCGGGCACGCCAGTCCCAACGGACTCTGCCTCGTAGCCGAGCAGCACGCGGTGCCGCAGGGCAGGCAGCACGCAGGCAAGAATGTCGTCTTTCGTCACCGCTGGACGCCCGGCCAGCAGAGCTCGCGCCTTGGCCCCGAGCACGATCGCCTGGCCCGCGCGCGCACTTGCGCCGTAGCGAACGAACCGCTTCGTGCGATCCGACGCGGTCGGAGACTCGGGATGCGTCGCCGAGATCAGTTCTGCGGTGAACTGCAGCAAGTGGTTGCCGCACAGCACTTCGCGCACGAAGTGCTGCAGCTTGCGCAGGTCTTCGACCGCCAGTTGCTGCGTCGTGGTCGACGTCGCGTTGGCGGTGGTGCCGGCCAGGATCTGCACCATGGCTTCGACGGACGGCGTGCGCACGTCGAGTTTGAACAAGAAGCGGTCGAGTTGCGCCTCGGGCAGCGGGTAGGTGCCTTCCAGTTCGATCGGATTCTGCGTCGCGACGACGTGGAACGGGTCCGGCAGCCGGTGCGTCTGCCCTGCGACCGTCACCGAGCCTTCCTGCATCGCTTCGAGCAGCGACGACTGCGTCTTGGGAGTCGCGCGGTTGATCTCGTCGGCGAGCACGAGCCCACCGAACACCGGCCCCGGCTGGAAGCGGAACGCACGCTTGCCGTCCTGCTCGTCGACGATCGTCGTGCCCGTCACGTCGGTCGGCATCAGGTCGGGCGTGAACTGCACGCGCGAGAACGACAGGCCGAGGCCTTGTCCGAGCGACCGCACGAGCAGCGTCTTGCCGAGGCCAGGTAGACCTTCGAGCAGCACGTGGCCGCCGGCGAGGATCGCGATGAGGAGGTCGTCGATGAGCGGCTTCTGCCCGATCACCTTCGCGTTGAGGTCGATGCGAACTTGTTCGACGCGCGCGAGCAGCGCGGTGATCTCGGCCTGTACGGATTGGGCGGTCACTCAGTCCTCCGCGCAGAACGCAGCGTGGTCTAGGTATCGGTCGCCGGAGTCCGGCAGAACGGCGACGAGGAGTTTGCCTGCGCTAGTCGGCCGCTGCGCGATCGAAAGGGCCGCCGCGAGCACCGCGCCGCTGGCGGGGCCGCAGAGCAGCCCTTCTTGCCGAGCCAGCAGTCGCACGTGGTCGCGCGCCGCTTCGCACGTCACCGCGACGATCTCGTCGAGAGTGTGCGGGGGCAGGATCTCCGGGATGAAGCCTGCGCCGAGGCCCGGAATGTCATGCGCGCCGGCCGAGCCGCCGCCCATCACGCCGCTAGCCGCTGGCTCGACGCCGATCACCGCAACTCCGCGCTCGCGCAGCGCAATCGCGCAGCCAGCGGCGGTGCCGCCCGTGCCGATCGGCGCCACGACGATGTCGACCTTGCCGTCGGTGTCGTTCCAGATCTCGCGCGCCGTCGTCTCCGCATGCGTGCGTGCGTTGGCCTTGTTGGTGAACGGCTGCAGGCAGACGGCGCCCGGGATCTGCTTTGCGAGCAGGTCGGTCTGCGCCATCGCGCCGCGCATGCCCAGCGCCTTGTCGGTGAACACAACCTCCGCGCCGAGCGCCCGCAGCATGCGAAGGCGATCCTGCGTCGTGCCGTCCGGCATCACGAGAAGGACGCGGTAGCCAAGGCAGCGACCGACCGTCGCGATCGAGAGGCCGAGGTCCCCGCTTGTGCACTCGACAATCGCACCGCCGCGCTGCAACGCGCCACTCCGCTCCGCTTGGCGAATCATCGCGAGCGCAGCGCGGTCCTTGTTGCTGCCCGTTGGGTTGCATGCCTCGAGCTTCACGACGACGCGACGACCTTGGGGCGACAGGCGCGGCAGGTCCACGAGCGGCGTGGAGCCAATCAGCCAAGTCAGGTCGGACGCGATGCGGGACATGGGGGCGGGGATCCTAACTCGCGCGCCGCGCGGCCGCGCCCCGACTTTCCGCGTGCCCGCGGGACCCGCTTGCGCGTTGCGCAGCCTTGCCGCGAGGCTGCCTGCGTCCATGATGCAGCGAATGCGCAGCCTCTCGTTTGCAGCAAGCGCCGCTCTTGCCGCCAGCCTCTACGCCTTGGCCGCTTGCTCCAGCGCAGCTCCTTCGGTGGAGCAGATGGCGGCCCGCGAGTTTGCTGCGGCATCGAGCCCAGAGGATGAAGCGGAGGCCGCGCGCCTCACTGCGATTGCGCGCGCACATCTCGACTCGAGCGAGTTCGACGACGCCATGGACGAGGCGCGCGATGCGCTGCAACTCGATCCGCGCAACGCCCGCGCGCGGGCCGTGCTGGCCGCTGCGATTCTGGGCGGCAGCAAGGACGAAACGCCGCCGCCGCTCGCGGTCCTGTCTGAGGCCGAGGGCGAGAGTCGGAGTGCGCTCGGGCTGGCGCAAAAGGACTGCTTCGTGGCGCTCGTCCACGCACGCATCGTCGCAGTCTCTGGGCATCTGTCCGCTGCGCTCGCCGCCGCAGAATCGTGCCTTCAGCAGGCAGTGCCGGACGCGTCGGCAGAACGCGCGCAACTCGCCGCCGCGGCCGCGGACTGGGCCTTCGAACTCGGCGAAGACCGGCGCGCGATCGCGCGACTGCGCGAGCATCTCGATTTCGATCCCAACGATGCGCGCGCGCATCATCGCCTCGGTTCGTGCTTGTTGCGCATCGCACAGGATCCAGCCGATGCGCTCGCGGCCAGCAAGGCGTTCGCGCACTGCGCAGAACTCGATCCGAAGGACCTCGATGCGCAGCGCGCCGTCGTTGTCTCGATGCTGCGCGCGAGCGAACTCGCCGCGAAGAAGGGCACTGCCGCAGCCGTCTCGTCCGCGTTGGCCGACGCGCTTGCTGCCGCGGTAGCGTTGGAACAGCGCTTCCCGAAGTCCGTCGAGGGGCCGCATCTGCAAGGCGTGGTCTACCAACGACGGCGCGAGTTTGCGCAAGCCGCCGCGAGCTACCAGCGCGCGCTCGCAATCAACCAAGAGCATCTGCCGACGCTGCTCGCGATGGCCGACCTTGCGCTGCTGTCCAACGACGCGGGCAACGAGTCGCTGCCGAAGGTAACCCTCACTCCCGGCGAGTGGATTCGTCGTGCGCTCGGAGCCGACGCCAAGAACGGCGGGCTCGACGAGAAGGAGCGCGGCAAGTTGCGCGCGCTCGAAGCCAACTGGAAGTGACGGACTAGGCAGCGCGCGATGCGGCGCTGCCCGTCGCGGATCAGGCGCCGAGGATGCTGAAGCCGGCGTCGACGTAGATCGTCTGGCCGGTGATGCCGCGCGCGAGGTCGCTCATCAAGAACGCCGCCGTGTTGCCGACGTCCATCTGGTCGACGTTGCGGCGCAGCGGCGCGCGTTGCGCCATGCCGTCGAGCAGCGAACCGAAGTCCGAAACGCCCATCGCCGACACCGTCTTGATCGGGCCAGCCGAGATCGCGTTCACGCGCACGCCGTGCGGGCCGACGTCGTTGGCGAGGTAGCGCATCGAGGACTCGAGCGCAGCCTTCGCGACGCCCATCACGTTGTAGTTCGTGACGACCTTCTCGGCGCCGTAGTAGCTGAGGCAGACGATGCTGCCCTCGCGGCCCTTCATCAGTGGCATCGCGCCCTTGGCGAGGCCGATCAGCGACCACGCGGAGACCTGCTGCGCGAGCTGGTAGCCGTCCCAGCTGGTGTCGACGAAGTTGCCGCCGAGCTCCTCGCGCTTGGCGAACGCGATCGAGTGCACGAGGCCGTCGAGCTGCCCCATTTCCTTGCCGAGCTTGTCGAAGAACTTCTCGATGTCGCCTGGCACCGTGACGTCGCACGGGGCCACGAACGTGTCGCCGGGCAGGTCCGCGCACAGCTTGCGGACAGGCTCCTCCATGCGCTCGTTCTGGTAGTTGAGGGCGAGGGTCGCGCCTTCACGCAGAAGCGCCTGCGCGATGCCCCAAGCGATGGAGCGCTTGTTGGCCACGCCGAAGATCACCACCTTCTTGCCGGACATCATGCCCATGGTCGTCGTGCTCGTGTTGCTGTGCGGGTTTCTAAAAGGGCGGCACCATAGCGACGCGCCGCCGCGGATCACGCACGGCTTCTCACGCGTCTTCGATCCCGCGCACGGAAGCGAAGACCTTGCGCGAGATCGTCGTCCATGGCGTGTCGGGGTCGCCGAGCATGCGGATCTCAAGATTGCCAAGACTGCGCGAACGCAGGCTCGCGGCATGCGCGGTGACCGTGATCCGGTGGTGCGTGATCGCGTGTTTGATCGAGCCGAGCGCTGGGCCGAGTTCGAGCTTCGCGCCGCAGCGCGCGAGCGTCAGCGACCCGAAGTCGCCGACTTCTGCGGAGCACAATGCGCCCGGCCCGGGCAGTTCCCACTGGCCTGCGTTGGGTTCGTCGTCCGGGATGCGGAATGCGAGCACGCCGCCCATTTGGGGCACGAGCGCCACGCGCGCGTCGACGAGCGTCGGCGCGCGGGGCTTCTTCTTGTTGGGCAACGATCCCGCGATGCCTTGCGCGCGGCCGCGGCAATCCTGCGCGACGGGGCACTGCTCGCATCGCGGCGACTGCGGCGTGCACACCATCGCGCCGAGTTCCATCATCGCTTGGTTGAAGTCGCCCGCGCGTTGCGCGTCGAGCCGAGCGGATGCGGTCTCTTGGATCGTGCGTTTGCTCGCCGCCGTGCCGATGTCACTGGTCAGCGCGAGGTGCCTTGCGAGCACGCGTTCGACGTTGCCGTCGACCGCCGCGATCGGCAATCCGAACGCGATCGAAGCAACGGCGCCGCGCGTGTAGGCCCCGATGCCAGGAAGCGCGCCGAGCGCGTCGGCTTCGTTTGGCACGCATCCACCGTGGTCTCTTGCGACGGCGCGGGCGCCATCGCGCAGCAGCCGGGCACGCCGGTAGTAGCCGAGTCCTTTCCACGCGAGCATCAACTCGTCGTCGCTCGCTTTGGCAAACGACTCCGGCGTCGGATAGCGCGCGACGAAGCGTTCGTAGGAAGCACGAACGGCCTCAACGCGCGTCTGCTGCAGCATGATTTCGCTGACCCAGATTGCCCACGGATCGCGAGTGCGCCGCCACGGCAAGTCGCGTCGCGATGCGTCAAACCAGCGCAGCAGCCGCGCGGCGAAAGTCGCGTTGTCGCGCGGCTTGCTCATCGAGCCTGCTGGTGACGCGCGTTCAGGGTCACCAACGACGCGGCCATGAAGTCCGGCAAGTCATCGGGCTTGCGGCTCGACACATGGCAGCCATCGACCGCCACCGATTGGTCGACAAAGCGTGCGCCCGCGTTGACGAGGTCGTCCTTGATGCCGAGCGAGCCGGTGTAGGTCTTGCCACGCACGACGCCGGCCGAGATCGCGATCCATGGCCCGTGGCAGATGCTGGCTACCAGCTTGCCCTGTTTGTCGAACGCGCGGACCAGCTCAAGCACATGCGCGTTGCGGCGCAGTTTGTCGGGCATCCAGCCGCCGGGCAGCACGATGCCGGCGAAGTCCGTGGCCCGCACATCCGAGAGCGCGCAGTCGTTGTGGCTCGGATAGCCGTGCTTGCTGCGATGCTGCGCGCCCGCCTGCGCGCCGACCAGCGCTGTGCGATAGCCGGCCTCGATGAGCCGCAGGCGCGGATAGTGCAGTTCGAGGTCTTCGTAGTCGTCGCCGTTGAGGATCAGGACGGTTGCGGTCATGGCGTTGGCACGATGGCTGTGAGGGCTTTTCCGCGCCATCGTGAGCGCGGTCCGGGTGGCGGGCGACTGCGCCTGGGAAGGCGCGGATCCGGTGTGCGGTGGGTGTGTTCTGGCGAGCGGCTCGTCCGCTCTGGAGCGCTTCTCGGACCGCAGCCACAACTCTCGGACCCGTAGCAGGATGCGTCTCGAGGGATCGCTGCCGTGATCGCTGCGAAATCGACCTTCACCAGCGCGTTCTCCGTCGTTGCGGGAGCCCCTCCGGAGGGCAACAATGCGCCGCTTCGCCAAACGGCGATTTTCGCAGCACGCCACCCCTCGGCCCCCGCATGACTGAAAAGAACCCACCGCCGAACAGCGGCCGGATCACCGACCTGCTGATCGAGCGCGAGATGCGCGAGAGTTACCTCAACTACTCGATGAGCGTGATCCTGAGTCGCGCTCTGCCCGACGTGCGCGACGGCCTGAAGCCGAGCCAGCGCCGCGTGCTGAAGGCGATGGACGACCTCAACCTCGGCCCGCGCAGCAAGCACCGTAAGTGCGCGAAGATCGCGGGTGACACGTCGGGTAACTACCACCCGCACGGCGAAGCGGTCGTCTACCCGCCGTTGGTCGGCATGGCGCAGCCGTTCACGATGCGTTACCCGCTCGTCGATCCGCAGGGCAACTTCGGCGCGATCGACGGCAGCCCGCCAGCGGCAATGCGCTACACGGAAGCGCGCCTCGCGTATCCCGCGACGCACATGCTCGAGGATCTCGACAAGGAAGCTGTCGACGAGGTCCCCAACTACGACAACACGCGCATGCAGCCGGTCGTGTTGCCGGGTCGCTTCCCCAACCTGATCTGCAATGGCTCCACGGGCATCGCCGTCGGCATGGCCGCGAGCCTCGCGCCGCACAACCTGCGCGAAGTGGCCGCCGCGATCGAGCGCGTGCTCGACAAGCCGGATGTCACGCTCGACGAGTTGCTGACTCTCGTGACCGGCCCTGACTTCCCGACGGGCGGCATGGTGATGGGGCGCAGCGGCATCCGCAACGCGTATGCGACGGGCCGCGGCCAAGTGTCGGTGCGCG
Organism: uncultured Planctomycetota bacterium; assembly: GCA_903925435.1. Lineage (GTDB taxonomy): Bacteria > Planctomycetota > UBA1135 > UBA1135 > UBA2386 > SXPK01. The sequence goes on from CAIYFF010000381.1 coordinate 9,824, forward strand.
CCAAGTACCACGTCGAGGAGAAGAAGGGCCGCAAGCTTCTCGTCTTCACGGAGGTGCCGTACCAGGTCAAGACGACCACGATCCTCGAGCGCATCACGCAGCTCGTGAAGAACGACCAGATCGACTCGATCTCGGACGCGAACGACGAGTCGAACGATCGCGTTGGCCTCCGCCTCGTGATCGAGCTGAAGCGCGGCGTCGATGACGAGACCGTCACGGTCAACCAGCTGTTCAAGCTGTCGCCGCTGCAGACGACGTTCTCGATCATCAACTTGGCGATCCAGGATGGACGCCCGCGCACGCTGCCGTTCAAGGCGATGATCGAGGCGTATCGCGATCACCGCATCGACGTGATCACGCGGCGCACGCGCTTCTTGCTCAAGAAGGCGCAAGACCGGCTGCACATCATCGATGGCCTGCGCATCGCCGTGCAGAACATCGACGAGGTCGTCGAGATCATCAAGAAGTCGGCCAACGTCGACGAGGCGCGCACGCGCCTCATGGAGCGCTTCACGCTCTCCGACGTGCAGGCTCGCGCGATCCTCGACATGCGTCTCGCGCGCCTCACGGGCCTCGAGATCGACAAGCTCGAAGCGGAGCACAAGGAAGTGCTCGCTGAGATCGCTGGCTACAACCAGATCCTTTCGGACCGCATCGTGCTCATCAACCTGATCCGTCAGGACCTGCGCGACATGGTCGAGAAGTACGGCGACGCGCGCCGCACGATCATCTCCGACGAAGAGGTCAGCTCGTTCATCGACGAAGACCTCATCGCGGAAGAGATGATGGTCGTCACCGTCACGCACGAGGGCTACATCAAGCGCACGGCGCTCGATCAGTACCGCACGCAAGGCCGCGGCGGAAAGGGCGTCACGGGCGCGGAGACCAAGGACGGCGACTTCCTGTGGAACCTCTTCGTCGCGAGCACGCACGACTACTTGCTGTTCTTCACCGACAAGGGCCGCGTCTACTGGAGGCGCGTCTTCGAGATGCCGAGCTACGGCCGCACGGCGAAGGGCCGCTCCTTGGCCAACGTCGTCGAGGTCGAGGAAGGTCACAAGATCACCGCGATCCTGCGCGTCGACGCGTTCGACGAGCAGCGCTATCTCGTGACTGCGACCAAGAACGGTCTCATCAAGAAGAGCAAGCTGTCCGACTACAGCCGCCCGCGCGCCAACGGCATCATCGCCGTGGGCCTCGAGCTCGATGACAAGCTCGTCGGCGTCTCGTTGTGCGCGCCTGGCCAGACCATCGTGCTCGGCACGAAGGGCGGCATGGCGATTCGCTTCAACGAGGACGACGCGCGCGCGATGGGTCGCGGCGCAACCGGCGTGTGGGGCATCCGCCCGCAGGAAGGCGACGAGGTTGTCGACATGGTGGTCTGCAGCGGCGACGAGACGCTGCTCACCGTGTGCGAGAACGGCTACGGCAAGCGCACCAAGGTCGAGGAGTACCGAGTGCAAGGCCGCGGCGGCCAAGGCCTCATCGACATCCGCACCAGCGAGCGCAACGGCAAGGTCGTCAACTTGCTCGCGGTGCGCGACGTCGACGAAGTGATGCTGATCACCAAGGACGGCCAGATCGTCCGCACCAAGGTGGTCGACATCAGCGTCATCGGTCGCGCCACGCAGGGCGTTCGCTGCATCGCGCTCAACGGGGGCGATCGGCTCGTGTCCGTCGCGCGCATTCCGAGCGAAGAGCCGGATGCCACGGCAGCGCAGCCATCGGCGCCCGCATCGCCGGACACCCCTTCCACCGACACCAAGTAGCCGAACTGGAGCACACCATGGGCGCATACCAAGACCGGCTCACTGCCGACATGAAGGCCGCGATGAAGAGCGGCGACAAGCCGCGGCTCGAAGTCATTCGCATGCTGATCAGCGAGATCAAGAAGCGCGCGATCGACGCCAAGATCGACGCGCTGAGCGAGGCCGACGAGATCGCGGTGCTGCAGAAGGCGGTCAAGACGCGCCAGGACTCGGTTTCGCAAGCGACCGCTGCCGGTCGCGCCGAGATCGCTGCGAAGGAGCAAGCGGAGATCGCGGTGATCGCTGCGTATCTGCCGCAGCAGATGTCCGCCGCCGAGATCGCAGACAAGGTCAAGGCAGTCGCCGCCGAGATCGGCTACCAGGGTGGCAAGGACACCGGGCGCTTCATGAAGGAGTGGCAGGCGCGCTACAAGGGCGTCGCCGACGGCAAGCTGGTGCAGGAAGCGCTGCGCCAGCTCGGCTGAGCAGCATCGATGCGCGCCTCCATCGCGCTGGTGCTCGCGTTGCTTGCGGCGCTTGCGATCTATGCGCTGCTGTCGTCTGGCGAGTCCGTGCCAGTGATCCCAGGCGACATCGTGACGGCGCCCGCGGCCCCTGATGCCGCGACCTCAGTTGCGCAGCCTGTGGCGAATGCGACCGCAACTGCGCTGCAACCGCAGCGCGTGCCTGAGGGCCTCGCGACCGAGGTGACTGCGGTTCTGCAGGTGATGGATGCGACGAGCGGCGTTCCGGTCGAAGGCGCTGCCGTGTATCGCCTGCGCGAAGCCGTGGACGAAGCCGCGATCGCGTGGACGGATGCGCGAGGCATCGCGCCGCTGCCGCTCGGCAAGCCCTCGCAACTGATGGTTGCGCGCGCTGGCTATCTGCTGCGCATGGCGCCGACGCAGTTGGGAACGACCGAAAGCGCGCCGCAGCAGGTTCGGCTGATTCGCGATGAGTTCAGCGCGCGCGCGAAGTTTCGCTTCCGCAGGCCCGATGGCAGCGCGCCGGACGAAGTGTGCGTGATCGCAAAGCCGCTGCGCAGCGATGCTGCGGACCAGCCGATGCCGGAGAAGGTTCGCGTTGCCGCTGAGGAGACGCAGCGCGCGTGGCGCGAGCAGCGCACGCTCGCGGGCGTGCGCGCGGTGCCCGAGTTGCACGTGCAGCTCGGATTCCACAACGCTGCGTTCGTGCACGTGCTGCGCGGCGACGACGAGATCGCGTTCGTGGAGAGCGGCAAGTTTGCGATCGAGGCCGCGACGCCGGATGGGTTCTGCTGCGCGTTCGAAGCGAACACCGCGGACTTCGCGCGCGGGCCGATCGACGTCGCACTGTTGCCTGGTTTGCAACTGCGCGGCGTCGTGCGATCCGAGCAAGGCGCAGCCGTGGATGGCGCGTGGATCGAGGTCGACGGCGGCGATCCGCTGCGGCTCGTCGCGCGCAGTGAGGACACAGGCGCATTCTCGATCGGGCCATTCGCATCCGGCGAACGCCGCTTGCTCGTGCGCCATCGCGACCACGTGACCGCTGTCCTCGGCCCATTTGCGCCGCCTGCCGACGCGGTGCAACTGCGCCTCGTGCCGTTGCCAAAGAGCTCCGTGCGCGGCCGCGTCGTCACCGCAGGCAAGGGTGAGCCGCTGCGTTCCGCCACAGCGTCGCTGCTCGTCGAGAATGGCGCGCCGATCGTCGTCTCTTGCAGTGACGAAGGTTGGTTCGCAATCGCGTTCGCTGGCGTCGATGCGCTGCGCCTCAACGTGGGCGCCGATGGGTTCCTCACACACTCCGAGTTGGTCAATCCTGGCGCAGAGGTGTCCGTTGCACTGTGGCCATCGTCGCAAGAGCAGCGCATCGAGCTCGGCCTCACTGCGCGCATCAGCGGCGTCGTCGTCGACGCCAATGGCGCGCCGATGCCGCGCATGGGCGTTCGCTTCGTCGCGGACCAGACTCAAGGCGCTGCGCCCTCGGAGCGCCGCATCCTCGCGGGCGGCGCGTTGTCGTTGCCGCAAGCGGTGACCACGGGTGCCGACGGTTCGTTCGTTCTTGAAGTGGCCACGTTCGGTCCTGGCCTCGTGCAGCCGATCGACGGCTCGCAGGACGAAGGGCGCGGTGTGCGCACCGATGCGCAGAAGGGCGCGAACATCACCGGACTTCGCGTCGCCGCACGACGGCGCTGAACGCAGACAGCACTGGAGCACGCATGCCACTCGGCGATTGGGAGCAAGTCAGCGAAGAGTCGCTCGTCCGCTACAAGGTCTTCGACGTCGTGAAGTCGCGCCGTCGTTCGCCGCGCACCGGCGCTGAGATCGGGTTCTTCCTCGTGCGCACGCCGGACTGGGTCAACGTCGTCGCGATCACGGAGGACGATCAGCTCCTTCTCGTGCGCCAGTATCGCCATGGGACCAAGCAGTTCTCGTTGGAGATCCCCGGCGGCCTCATCGATCCGCACGAGACGGATCCCGCGGCAGCAGCTGCGCGCGAACTGCGCGAAGAAACAGGCTTTCTGCACGGCGAACTGCGGCCCCTGGGCGTGATGACGCCCAATCCGGCAATATTCACCAATCGCTGCCACGCCTACCTCGCGACTGGTTGTCGTAAGGTCGGCGACTTGCACATGGATCCGGGCGAGGACATCGAAGTCCAACTCGTGCCGGTGACCGAGGTCGATGCGCTGATTCGTTCGGGCGCGATCGATCATGCTCTGGTGCTTGCTGCGCTAGCGATGTGGCGCAGCAGCCAATTCGACACGCGATCTCGCTGACCATCTTGCTACGCGCTGACAGAAGCGGCGCGTCGGCAGGCCACGGCGGCGACTTCGCCCGAAACCCTCACGCGGAGTCTTTGGATGCAACGCAACGCTCTGTTCTTCGTCGGCCTCGCCACCGTCGCGGTGATCGCATTCGCGGTGTGGCAGTTCCGCTCTGACACAGCGGCTCCGCCACAGACGAACGATGCGCCGATCGCCGTCGCGGACACAAACGATGTGCAGGCGCAGGCGAACGAGCAGCACTCGACGCAGACGACGGATGCAACGTCGCGTCGCGAAGCTGTTGCCACGGTCGACGCGAGCATCGACGACGATCCCGAGATCCGCGCGGCGATGTGCGGCTTCAAGGGTCGCGTCGTCGACCACAAGAAGGAGCCGCAAGCGCGTTGCTCCGTCCGCGTCTACCGCGGAGCCGTCGACACGGTCATTCGCCCAGGGTTCGATCTGTTCGCAGAGTTGCCGCAAGAAGAGCCGCGCTACATCGCCGGCGAGGTCGTCACTGCTGACGACGGCACGTTCTTGCTGAACGGCGTGTGGCCGCAAGGCTTCTACCTGCTGCTCGCAGGCATCGGCACGGATGCGCCGACGCACCAGTTGCTGTCGCGCACGCCGAGCCCTGGCGAAGTGCTCGATCTCGGCGACATCGTGCTCAATGACGCGGCAGTCGCGACTGGCACGGTGCTCGACGAAGAAGGCAATCCGATCGCGGGCGCGCTCGTGATGGCCGCGGACATTCCTGGCCAAGCATTCGACTTCGTTCCGATGGAGCGGCTCGATCCGAAGGGCTGCTTGCTGATCCGCGAGAAGAACTCGCCGGTGCAGGTCGTCGACTTTCCTGCGTGGGTCGCGAAGGTCTACGAGCAGTTGCCGTTCCCGATGACGCGCAGCGGCGCCGATGGCTCCTTCCGCCTCGTCGGCGTTGCGCCGGGCATCAACATGGTCGCGGCGATGCAGCTCGGTCTCGTGCCGACGTTGAAGAAGTCGATCAAGTTCGAAGCCGGGCAGACGCGCGATGTCGGCGAACTGCGTCTTCGCGAAGGCGAAGAGGTCTCGGTCAAAGTCGTCGATGCGGCGGGCAAGCCGGTGGTTGGCGCAGAAGTCGTCGCGGCCACTACGAGTTCGGTGATCCCCATCGACTTCGCGAGCCGCATGGGCAGCACGGACAAGGATGGTCGCGTCACATCGCTCGGCTTCGGCCGCGGCCGCGCGACGGCTGCTGCGCGCCGTTCGCCGAAGGACCCGTGGGTGTTGGCAGAGCCGCAGCCGACGCTGCGCGACGTCGTGGTAACGCTGCCGTCGGTGTCCTCGCTGCGCGTGCGCGTCACGCTCGAAGGCAAGCCGGTGGCGGACCCGCAACTCAAGCTGCTGCCCGGCAAGCGGCCCAACGAAGCGTTCGTGATGACGATGCTCGGCATGCAGCCCGGCTTCGACATCAAGAGCCGCAGCAACAAGCTCGAAGACGGCCGTATCGAGATCCGCGACCTGCCACTCGGTCCATACACGTTGATCGCGAAGGCCGAAGGCTCGGCCACCGATGGAACCTCAGTCGAGATCATCGCGGGCGTCGCAGAGTCGCAGATCGACTTGAAGCCGGGCCGCAACTTCTCGGTTCGCGTGCTCGGGCCAGGCGATGTCCCTGTTCGCAACGCGACGATCTATGTCGCAGAAGATGGCAAAGACGCGTTGGACGTCCCGATCTGCGCTGGGCGCACCGACAAGGAAGGCAAGCTCGCCGTGACGGACCTCCGCGCCGACGAAGGGCGCGCCACCGCGGAGCATCCCAAGTGGGGCATGACCCACTCGCGCTTCTCGGTGAAGGACGGCGAAGTCGTGCTGCGCATGCAGGAGCCCGGTTGGATCGAGGGCACGTTGATGCGCGGCGGCAAGCCAGTCGAAGTGGGCAAGTATGCGGTGCTCTCAACGCCTCGCTTCGACTGGAGCACGCGGCCGCAGGCGGTCGAGTCCGTGCCCACGTTTGCGACGCCCGCGCTCGATGGCACCTGGTCGATGCGCGCGCTGCAGCCGGGCAAGTACGGCGTGAACACGATTCCTGCGATCGAAGCGATGCGCTCGCCGGGCGGCATGGTGGAGATGATGCAGAATGCGTGGGCCGACGATTCCGCAAACAGCGAGGTCACCGTGGTGTCAGGCCAAGGCGTTGCGTGCGCGCTGACGCTCGACGGCGAGGTCTATGAAGGACCCGTTGGACAGATCTTCGGCGTGGTGCAGATCGACGGCGTGCCAGCAGAAGGCGCAACCATGCAGGCCAATGGCCAGGCGCGACGCATCGCCAAGTGCGATGCGTCAGGCCGCTTCGAGTTGCGCGACGTCCCGGTTGGCAGCATGCATATCCAACTTCGCCCAGCCGGATCTGGCGGCGGCGAGATGCTGTGGTCCTCGCAAGTCGAAGTGGTCGCGGGGCAGTCGCGTGACCTCGTCATCGACGTGCGCACCACCGAGTTGCGAGGCATCGTCCTCAAGCCCGACGGATCGCCGGCAGCCAACGTGTTCCTCAGCGCCAACGGCACGGGCCTCGAAAAGGTCGAGGGCCGCAATGACCAGGTCTGGCGAAACGAGCGCACAGACTCCGAGGGCAAGTTCGCGTTCGAGCGCGTGCCCGAAGGCATCTACCAACTTCAGATGCGCGACTGGGGCGGCGACGGCGACAAGTTCCGCGGCGAACTGAGTGACTTGCGCGTCGAGTCCGGCCGTCCGCGCACGGACCTCGTGCTGCGACTGCGTGCCAGCATCCACGTGAAGGGCCGGGTCGAGTTCGCAGCGATCGGCGTCACGCCGGAATGGGCTTGGATGACACTGCGCAAGGCGGATCCAGCTGCGCCAAACGACCGCAGCAAGGCGCAGCAGCAAGAAGAGAGCGGTGTCGGCATCGACAAGAACGGCGATTTCGATTCGACCGAATTCGAGGAAGGAACCTACTGGGCCACGCTGCACTGCAGTGTTGGCGAGGACTGGAAGGAGTTCGAGATCCTCGAACCGATCCAAGTCGGCCCAGGTGGCGCGTCGGGCCTGTTGCTGCATCCGAAGCAATCTGCGCCCAAGCCTCCTGCCGAAGGTCAGCAGGGCAAGTGACGCGCGCTGCGGGTGCTCTAGAGCCCAGCGGCTACGCGCTGACTCAGCGCTGCCACCAACCTGCCCGTCAGCGACGCGCTGCTCTCGAGGTCGACGACCGCGAGCATGCCCTTCTTGAAGGGGATCGCGGAGCGTTCACTGCCAGTGAGCAGTAGCCCAAGCAACCCGCCGAGGTTGGGCTCGTGTCCGACGCACGCGATGCCGCGACGGCCTTCGAGTTGCGCGCAGTGGATCATCTCCAGCGCAGCGATCGGCCGCGCCTCGGGCACGAGCGTCGCGGACTCCACGCGCTCCGCTGCCGTCGCGACGGCGTCACAGAAGATCGCGGCGGTTTCCTGCGCGCGCAGCAGCGGGCTCACGAAGACCTGATCGACGTGCTCGATGATGCGTTTCCATCCGATCGTTGCGCGCTGAAGTCGGTGCACGCCTTCTTCCGTCAATGCGCGCTGCGCGTCGCCGCCGCGCGACCAGTCCTCGGCGATGCCGTGGCGCAGCAGGTAGACGATCACGGCAGCACGCGCACCTTGCCGTCTGCGTCGCTGACGAGCACGCGGCCCGCCATGCCGACGAAGAGGCCGTTGTCGAGCACGCCCGGGATCGCGTTGAGCTGGTCGTGCAGTCGCTTGGGATCGGTGATGCCCTCGTACTTGCAGTCGAGCACGTAGTTGCCGTTGTCGGTGAGCAACGGGTCGTCGCTCTTCGTGCGGCGCAACGTCGGCACGCAGCCGGTGTCGGCGATCGCGCGCTCGGTTTGCCGCCAGCCAAACGTCAGCACCTCGACCGGCAGTCGAAACTTCTCGCCGAGCACGGGCACGAGCTTCGACTCGTCGACGATCACGATCATCTCGCGCGCAGCAGCCGCGACGATCTTCTCGCGCGTCAGCGCTGCGCCGCCGCCCTTGATCATGTTCTTGTCCGGGTCGATCTCGTCGGCGCCGTCGATCGCCATGTCGAGCCAGTCCACCTCGACCATGCTCAGCAACGGGATGCCGTTCTGCTGTGCTGCTGCTGCGGTGCCCGCGCTCGTCGGCACGCCCGCGATGCGGAGCTTCTCGGACTTCATGCGCTGCGCGAGCCGTTCCAACACGAACAAGAACGTCGAGCCGCTGCCGAGGCCGAGCTTCATGCCGTCCTGCACTAGGTCGGCGGCTGCGTAGGCCACGGCGCGTTTGGCGGCGGTGGGATCCGTCATCGTCGCGGCACGATAGCGAAGCGCGATTTCCGGCCCCAACACCAAACCTCGGCGCCGCGTCGTCCGTGTAAGGTGCGACAACTCGTGACCGATTCTCCTTCTGACCAAGGCAAGCAGCCCGACGTCGCTGCATCGCAGGCTGCGAACGCGCCCGCCGCGCCGCCGCCGCGCCGCGCGCGCTACCAGCAGAAGCAGCGCTCGTTCTGGCAGCGCGTACCGCTCAGCGTGTGGATCTTGCTGCCGGTCGCGATCGCGTCTGCGTCGTGGTTTGGCTACCGCGCATGGAAGGGTTCGCGCACGGTCGTCACGTTTGTCGGCATCGGCGGCGCGCCGGTGCCGCCGCTCGAACTGCAGCTGTTTGCCGAGCAGTTGTCGTTCCACCAGCCGTCGCCGCCCGCGCCATACGCGACGCGCAAGCTCGACGAGGGCGACACGTGCGTGTTCGGTTCGGAGGAAGTCGACCGCTCCGCGTTACTGCGCTACTCCGGTCCGGGCATCGGCACTGGCTACGCGTCGATCACGCGCGGGCGACAAGCCGAGATTCGGCTCGCTGCGCCAACGCAGTTGCAGGGACGCGTCGGCGCGATCGAAGGCGTGTTCGCGATGGGGTTGCGCACTCTCGGCATGCAACCGGTCGCGGGCGCGCGCGTGATCGGCATGGGCGGCGGCGAGCATGGCCTTGCGCTGTGCGAGGCCGTCACCGATGCGGATGGGCGCTTTGCGCTCGCCGGCTTCTCGTCGGATCTCGGCGCGTTGTTCGTTCGCGTGCTTGCCGATGGCTACTCGCTCGCGTCGTCCAACCAGTTCTTGGATCCAAACGCATCGGTGGTCGTGCCGATGCTGCCGACCAAGAAGATCACTGGTCGCGTCGCGTTGCCTGCTGGCCTCGATGCGTCGCGGTTGCGCGTGCTTGCAAAAGGCCTCCCCGGCGTCGAGGCGCGCATTGCGGCCGACGGCGCGTTCTCACTCGATCATGTGCCGCCGCAGTTGGAACCGCGCTTGCTCGTGCACGGATTGCCGATTGGGTTCACGCACGCGCAGGTCAATGCGCATGCAGGCCAGGATGGCATCGCGATCGCAATCGTGCCGGATGTCGTGTTGCGCGGCCGCGTCGTGGAGCGCATGCGCCAACTGCCGATGAGCGGAGCGATGGTGTGGCACGACTGCGGCCCGATCGGCGGTGTCACAGTGCATGCAGACGAGGATGGTCGCTTCGAGATTCGCGGCGCGCCGCCTGGCGAGATCGTCCTGCGCGCGCAGTGCATGGTGACGACGGAAGACGGCGAGAAGGAGACGCTGAGCGGCGAGCGCTCGGTCCCAATCGAAGCAGGCAAGCAAGTCGGCGAAGTGATCCTGCGCATCGACTAGCAAGAGGAGCAACCAGACGATGGCGACGAAGTTGGTGTGTGCGGCTCTGCTTGCCGCGTTGTGTGGCGTGGGCTCATCCGCGTTGCGTCGCGACGATGGCAATGCGCTGCGCGCGCTGCCGACGTGGCTTGCGCAAGATCCCAAGCCTGCTGCTCCTGCTGCGCCAAAGGAGTCGCAACCACAGGATCGGCCCGCGCCGCCGCCTGCGGATGCGCTGCCGCTGAAGCCGATCGAGGAGCCCTACATCGAGCCGGTCCAGCGCGGCGATCTCCCCGAGCGCTACGGCGCGCGCGATCCGATCGAGGGCCTCTACTCCGTGCGCGCTCGCTTCATTGCCGGCCAGCCAGTGCCCGAGGGCAAGGGCTACATGGTCATCGGCCGCCGCCACATCATGGTGCACTTCGAGGCGCCAGGACCCAATCCGAGGATCCCGATGTTGCGCGCGCAAGTGTTCACGTGGACGCGCGCCGACAACGCAGGCATGGTCCGCATGGTTGGCCTGGTCGGCCACGGCAACGAGGCCAATGGCGATTGGGTGATCGAGGAGCCGGGCACGGTGCAGATGCGTCGCTTCGAAGTGCGCCAAGGCGTGCTGCGCGTGCACCAAGACGGCGGCAGTTGGATCGACTTCGTCCGAGTCGAGTGACGCGTGTCGCTACGACGGCCGTTGCTTGCGGCGTCGCAGCGTCTCGATCTCTTCGCTGCGCATCGCAACGTGCGCCAAGAAGTAGACCGCGATTCCGACCGTGATCGGCATCGCTACGCGCCACAGCAAGATCGCCGTGCGCGAGTCCGCGCTCTCTGGACGCACGAGCAGGATCGTTGCGCACATCGCGGCGGTGGCGATCGCGTTGCGCAGCCATAGCCCTCGTCGAACGGGCGCGGGCGGCACGTGGCGGCGAAGGCCGAACGCAAGCCATGCAGCATTGGCGATTGCGCAGAAGCTCGTCGACGCGGCAAGGCCTTCGGTGCCCATCGAGAACACGCCGATCAAGATCGCATTGAGCGCGACGTTGGCGGCGAGCAGCCACGCGGCGATGCGGGCCGGCGCTTTCGTCAGCGTGAGCGCGTAGTAGCCGCGCGCATACAGCTGCGACAAACCAAGGAACGGCAGTCCGAGCAGCAAGTAGCGCGTCGTCAGCGCCGTTGCGTGCGCGTCTTCGTCCGTGAAGTTGAGGCGCACGAACAGCCCGGCGACCACGTCGTCAGCGAGCACAAACAACCCCATCGCTGCGGGCACGGTGACGAACAGCATCGCCGCGGCCGCGCGATCCAGCGTCGTGCGCATCGTCGCGCGATCGACTTCCGTCGCGTCGCTCGCGAGCTTCGGGAACACCGCGACAACGACCGCGAGCGCAGTCATCGCGTGCGGAAACAGCAGCAGGCGATTGGCGAGGTAGAGGTAGGTGTTCGCGCCTTCGCCGAGCAGCGAATACGCCATCGTCTGGTCGATCAGCGTCGAGATCTGGCCGAGGGACATGCCGAGCACCGTCGGCGCCATTGCGACAAACACTGCGCGCGACGGCGTGCCCGACGCTGGCCATTGGAGTGGCGGGCGCTGCAGCGCCTTCATCCGCAGCAACGGCACGACGACGAGCGCGAGTTGCGCAAAGCCGCCGATGAACAAGGACCACGACAAGAACTTCGCCGTCGCTTCGTTGCCCGTGATTCCGAGTGGCTCCGCGACATATAGAGCCGCGATCCACACGACGTTCAGCACGATCGGGACCGCTGCCGGCAACGCGAACTTGCCGCGCGTGTTGAGCGCGCCCGACAGCATCGCGGTGATGCAGATCGGGATCGTGTAGGGGAAGAGGATCGAGTTGAGTTCGAGCAGCAGGCCGCCGCGGCCGTCGACGTCGTCGAACAGCGCGTTGGCCGCGACGCTGCCGACGACCACGATCGCAGTCAGCGGCAAGAGGATCAGCAACACCGCGCCGAGCACCGAGCGCAGCAGTTGGTTGCCGTTCTCTTCGCCTTGCTTGCGAGCTGCCGTGTACGCGGGCACGAACGAAGCCGACAGCGCGCCTTCGCCGAGCAGTCGTCGCATCAGGTTGGGCAACGCCCACGCCAGGAAGAACGTGTCCGACACCGCGCCCGCGCCGAGCACCGCTGCCATCAGGCTGTCGCGCCACAACCCGAACACGCGCGAGAGCAGCGTGAAGCCGGAGATTGCGGAGGCGGCGCGGACGATTCGCGACATGTGGGGCGGCACGATGCACGCGCGGTGACGTTCTCGCCAGCGTTCGTGTGCGCTTCGTCGTCGGCTATGGTGCGCCGTGTGCGTCGCATCTTCGTTGGTGACATCCAGGGCTGCCTCGAGCCGTTGCGGCGGTTGCTCGACAAAGTCGCGTATCAGCCCGGCAAGGACCGATTGCTGCCGTGTGGCGACCTCGTCAACAAGGGACCCGACTCACCAGGTGTCGTCGCACTGTTGATGCAACTGGGCGCCGAACCCGTGCTCGGCAACCACGACCTCCACGTGCTCGACCGCGGCAAGCTCGCGGATCCCGCGCAGCGCGCGTGGCTCGCTTCGCAGCCGATCGTGCGCATCTTCGACGACGTCCTCATGGTGCACGCAGGCCTGCATCCTGCGTGGACCGAAGCCCATCTGCGTTCGCTCGACGCCGCAGACCGCAACTACCTCGTCAACGTGCGCTACTGCGACGAGCACGGCAATCGCCCGCCCGACGATTGGCCGCCGCCCGGCCCGCCGTATCGACCTTGGGACGACTTCTACCGCGGCGACAAGCGCGTCGTGTTCGGCCACTGGGCGCGGCGTGGACTCGTCGTGCAGAAGCACTGCATCGGCTTGGACACCGGCTGCGTGTATGGCGGGCAGCTGTCGGCGTGGATCGCGGAAGAGGATCGCGTGGTGCAGGTGGATGGCTGGAAGCGGTGAGTTGAGCTCTTCCGCGGGCTGCTGCAGGTTCTCGGTGCCCTAGTTGAGGCGGTCGAGGTCCATCTCGCCTCACTCACCCGAGCACCCGCTCGACCTCTTCCCGCACGATCGGCTGCAGCAACGCCGCGAGCTTCGCGTTCGCATACCCCGCCCATGCGAGGTTCGTCGTCGTGTCGAGCGGTGCGTCGAGCGGGCGACCGAAGGGATCCGCAACGACACAGCCGGCCTCTTCTGCGATCAGCGCACAGCACAGGTCGTAGGGGCGGCAGCACAGCGGCGAGCGCGCGCCGAGCTTCTCGCAAACGAGCTTGCGCGCATCGAGCACGAAGCGGTCGCGGCCGAGCGCGAGTTCGGCGAGGTGGCCGCCGGAGCAGATGTATTGGTCGCAGAAGGCCTCGACCTTCTCCGGGTTCCACGGTCCGAGCGCGCGTTCGAAGATTGCGTCGTCGAGGCGCGCGATCAGCTCCTTGCCGCCGCGGAAGTAGGCCGCAACCGTGGCGAAGCCGTAGCGCACCGTCGTCTCGCTGCTCGGCACGACGTCGATGTTGCGCGACGTGCCGGTGCGTAGATCGAAGCGCTCGCCGTGCGCACCGTGTCCACGCACGGCCCACAACACGTCGCTCGTCGCCTGGCGCGTGGTCGGCAACTCGGTCATCACCGCGACCTCGATGTCGGCGAGCGACGTCGCGGGGCCGCGCTCGGGGGCGACCGCCATGAGGCAGAACGCGCTGCGCTTGTCGAACATCAATCCGCGCGTGCCGTCGATCGGATCGACGATCAGCACGAATGGCGGCCCGCCGCGGCCCTCCTCGCCAAAGGTCACGCCGCGCGGGTCGAGGCCCTCTGCGACCAACCGAAATCGCTGCGTTTCGCCCCAGCGTCGGCACTGCTCCAGCAGCTGCTCTTCGACCGCAACGTCGATGCCGAAGATCGTGTCGCCGGCGTCGTCGCGCTCGGCCCGCGACCATGCGTCGCGCGCCTGCGCCTGCATGTGCAGCGACAGCGAGAGTCGCAGCGCAGCCTGCATCTCGCGCAACCGTTGGACGAGCATCGGGGCATCGAGTCGTGCGTTCACGCGCCGCATCTTGGCGTCCGCGCGTTGGAGCCCGAAGCGTTTCTTCGTAGGCTGTGCGCAGAAGGGGGCCCTTAGCTCAACGGTTAGAGCCGGCGGCTCATACCCGCTTGGTTGCAGGTTCGAATCCTGCAGGGCCCACCATTTGCGCGCACGCCGGCGCAATGCTCGCAATCCCCATGGCAAATCCACCTCGCCGCACGGTCGCCAGTTCTCCTTCGCGCGGACGCGCTGCGTTGCTCGCCGCGATTGCGGTGCTCATCGTCGTCTGCGGACTCGCGTTTGCGCTGCAAGGCGACGCAGAGGTCGCGATGGCGAGCGGCGCTGGCGACGCAACGGAGCAAGGGGCGGTCGAAGTTGCCGATGCGGGCGCCAGCCGCGATGAGTCGCAGCGCGCGAAGGCAGTCGATGCAACCGACGATCCCAAGAACGCAAAGACGGAAGCGGACGGCGCGCTCACCGCGGAGAAGCGCACGCGCAACCACGTGCGCATTCGCGTGATCGACGGCAAGACCAAGGAACCGGTCGAAGGCGCGGAGGTGGTTGCGGATCCCGGGGAGGACGCGTCCGAGCGTCAGCAGTGGACTGAAGCGCTGTGGTTGTTTTCGCGGTCCGAAGCCAGCCGCAAGTTTGGGCTGAAGCAACTAACGGACGCAGAGGGCTGCGTGTGGCTTCGGCTGCCGAACTACTCCCAGGTCACCGCGAGCAAGGGCTCCTTGGTTGCGTTCCACGAGTTTGAACCGGACACGATGAAGCCCGAAGGCGTCGAGCTGGTTTTGCTGCCGTCGCGCACTGTGTCGGTCGTCGTCATTGGCGCGGATGGCAAGCCGAAGGCTGGCGTGCCGATCGGGCTCTGGGCGAGCTTTGCGCGCGGCGAGATGTCGGACACGACCCAGGAATGGTCTCTTGGCCGCACCGATGACGAAGGGCGCACCCAGGCACAACTCGGGGAGTTCCTGCCGCCTGGAGCGCCGCCTAGGAAGTTGGAGTTCTTTGTGCGCGCGCCAGGGCTCGTGACTGCACGGGCTGCCGCGGCGATAGATGGCGAAGCGACGCTGCGGCTGCCAGCCCACGGGTCGATGCGCGTGCGAGTTCTTGGCCTCGACGGCAAGCCATTGCCAGACGCGCCTACGTGGATGGTCACTGCATACACGGACTCGCGTGAGGACGGCGAGCTCGGCTCTCCGTCGATGGCGATACCAGGCTCGGCCGGCGAAGCGTGGATTGCCTATGTAGGCCTCGGACAGGAAGTCAATCTCAACTTCTCGACGTTGGGCTATTACTTCCATGCCGTGATCGCTGGGCCGATCGCCGCCAATCAAGAAGTGGCGCACGAGTTCTCGCTGCGAACGCCTTCTGCGATTTCGGTTCGCGCGCGGTTGCTCGACGCAGATGGCGCGCCGCTTGCGGACCACAGCGCGAGCTTTTGGCAAGACGAGGGCGGAAGTTGGGACGCCTCACGCACCGACAGCGAAGGGCGCGTCTGGTTTCGAATGCGCGGCGACGATGATGAGCCCAAGCCGATCACCGGGAGGTTCAGGGCGGAGCTGCGCGGCAAGTCGTTCTATGTGTTCGACGCAATCACCGTGGCGCCAGGCCGCGACCATGATTGTGGCGACTTGCGCGCAAAGGCCGTGGACGTGGTGGCGACGGGCCGATTCGTGTCTGACGAGCCGTTGGGGCCAGGCATCACGGGCTTTGTCGCGCTGCATAAGGTCCAAGGTTGGGGCTACTCCGGCGATCACATCGTTCAGATCATGGAAGCTGAGGATTCGTTCGTGATCCTCGACGCGGTGGGCGGGCGCAACGCGCGCATGCAGCTCAACGTGAGAGCTCCAGGCTTCCTCAACGTGGAGCCGGTCGAGTTTGTGCGCGGCGCAGAACTGACCATTCGCTTGCACCGCGGGCCGCGATTTGAGGCCAAGGTTCTCGTCGATGCCGGCGTGTCGTGGCTTGTCGAACGCACCGGCCTCGATCTCATAGCCACGAAGAGCGAGGGCGATCAACGCCGCTACATCCGTGGCAAGCTCGTCGATGGGCAATGGGTGTTTGCGACCACCGAGTTGCAGCCGGGCATCTATTCGATCTCGATCGAGTCGGGTTCTTCTTCGGATGATCTCGCGCAGATGGACGGCGTTCGCGTTGGAGTGGGGCAGCCGATGGATCCGAGGCTCGAGCCGTGGGATCTGCGCAGCACGATTCGCGTGATGACGATTCGCGCGCGATCCGAGGACAACAAACTGTTGGACGGCTGGGGCTCCGCCTACCGCCGCAGCATCAGCGATGGCAGTTGGGAGAGTTGCGCGTCGTTCGAGAGCGGCATCGCGCAGTTCTTGACGACGGCGACCGCGCTCGATCTGTGCTTCGGCTTCGCAGACCGCGGCTTCACGCGGCGCAGCGGCGTGATTGGCGATCTAGACCTCGTGGTGCCAGCGCCGCATTCGGTCGTCGTGCACGTAGATGGGATGCCGCGACTGCGGCACGACGCGCCGGTCGCCATCCACGCGAACGTGCCAGAGGATTGGGCCAAGCAGAACGGTCTCCCCGACTGGACGGATCCCGTGCTCGGAAGCGATTGGGACCGCGACGCGCGCACGCTGACGGTTCGGCTCGCGCAGCCGTGCGCATTCCGCGTCGACTTCATGCGCAGTCAGAACGAAGAGTGGTCGTCGATCGCGTTGGTCCCCTGCGCAGTTGCCGCGGGCCAGAAGGAACTGCGGATCCAAGCGCCGGCCGAAGTGGTCGCCGCTGCGCAGCCGTTCCTCGATCCTGATGGCGAACGCGAGCCGGCGCCTGCGCCTGGCAACGGCGGCCGCTGACGATTCGCGGCGCGGCGCGCCGTCGTCCGTTGCTTGCTTTGCTGCGCATGGACAACGGCCCGTCGCTGGGCGCATCACATGTCCTCGGCAAGTGCGTGCACTCGCGTAGGAAGAGCGGCAGATGTGCGACGCCGCATGCGCGCCCCTGTTGTGCACGGGGTTTCCATGTAGGCTGGCTTTCGACTTGGCCCTTGGCGAAGCCGTTGGAATCGGCGATTCATGCTCAGTGGGTTCCGGTCGCGGTTCTTGGTGGGCCCACCAATCGTCTGTGGCATTCGAGGTCGAACGATGCAGCAGTTTCCCGACAGCGGCGATGCGCGGACTGGTGAGCATGGCAATGCGGCGCTGCTCCTTGCTGCGCTGCTCGCCGTGCTCGCAGTCGTGCTGTGGTGGTCGTGGTCGTTTGCGGACCAACCGGAGATCGCGCCGACTGCCGTCGAGACCAGCGGAGACGCGGAGGCCGCCGACGCGAACCTCGTCCGCGACGCCGAGCAAGAACGCGCGCAGCGCGCCGAAGATGCGTCGTTCGCGAAGGACTCTGCTGCGGCTGCCGACACGAAGCCGTTCGTGCGCACGCGGCACCACGTGTCCGTGCGTGTCATCGATGCGCGCACGAAGGAGCCGGTCGAAGGCGCCGAGGTCGTCGCTGCGCCGTTCGACGAGA
>CAIYFF010000382.1 GCA_903925435.1 uncultured Planctomycetota bacterium
CACCGCGCGCCGACGCTGCACGAGATCTTCGTGCGCACGGTCGACGCGGCGAACGCAAAGCTCGCGGCCGAAGGCAAGATCGCGCAGGAGGGCAACTGACCATGGCGAACAAGACGCTGCTCGTCGCGCAACGCGAGTATCTCGAGAACGTGCGCACGAAGACGTTCTGGCTCGGCATCCTCGCGCTGCCGATCCTGCTCGTGATCTCGCTCGGCGCGGGCTTCGTGCTCGCGAAGCTCAAGGAGACCAAGAGCTACGCAGTGCTCGACCTCGGGTCCGACGGGCTCGCGGATCGCATCGAACGCGCGGCGCGCACGCCGGACACGCCGTCGATGCTGAAGCTCATGCGCAAGACGGGCCTCCCCGCACGCATCGAGGAGATCAAGGCGAAGTACGCGCAAGCTGTCGAGCCAGGCGAAGACGGCAAGGACAAGGAGATGCCGGACGAGATGCGCCGCGAGATGCAGCGCGTCATGCTCGAGATCCCCGCCTCGGACTTCGAGAAGCTCATGGAGACCGCGTCGTCTGCGGGCAGCGCCGACAAGTTTGAGCGCGTCGACCTCGCGGAACTCGGCATCGAGGGCAAGCCGCTCCAAGAGCAGCAGAAGGCGCTGCGCGAACTCGTCGAGCAGAACAAGCTGTTCGCGTTCTTCGAGATCGGCGCCAACCCTCTGAAGTCGCTCGAAGACTTCCGTTACGTCTCCAACAACGTCACCGACAGCGGCCTGCGCAAGCTCTACGACGAGGCCGCGACGCGCATCGTCCAGAAGATGCGCATCGAGGACGCCGCCATCGATGTGCGAGTGGCCCGCTCCATTCAGGAGACGGTGCGATTCCGCGAGCAGAAGCTGACTGCGGACGGCGCGGCCGAGGACGTGAAGACCGGCGACAAGGCCAACAAGTGGGCCCCCGTCGGCTTCGTCTATCTGCTGTGGATCGCGATCATGACGGCAGCACAGATGCTGCTCACGAACACCGTCGAGGAGAAGAGCAACCGCATCATCGAGGTGCTGCTGTCATCGGTGTCGCCGCTGGAGCTCATGGCCGGCAAGGTCTGGGGCATCGCCGCGACCGGCATGACCCTCGTGCTGTCGTGGGTCGGCTGCGCGCTGCTCGGCGTCTGGCTCGCGCCCAAACTGATCCCCGGGCTCGACCTGCCGCTGCTCGACATCATCGGCACCCCGCTCTACCTCGTGTCGTTCGTGGGCTACTTCCTGGCGGGCTACCTGCTCTACGCGGCAATCCTCGTCGGGTTGGGCTCGGTCACGAACAGCCTCAAGGAAGCGCAGAACCTGCTGCAGCCGGTCTTCGTCATCCTCATCGTGCCGCTCATCTCGATGATGTTCCTCGTCGAGGAGCCAAACGGGATGGTCGCGAAGGTCCTGAGCTACATCCCGCTGTTCACGCCGTTCACGATGATGAACCGCGCCGGTGGCCCGCCGGAGGCTTACGAATACGTCATCACGAGCGCATTGCTGCTCGTCAGCATCTGGGTCGCGTTCCGCGCCGCAGGCAAGGTGTTCCGCATCGGCGTGCTGATGACGGGCAACCCACCGAAGCTCAAGGAGATCATCTCCTGGCTGCGCGAACGCTGAGCTGCGCAGCGCTTCAGCGGTCGCCGGCTTTGCCGAGCGGTAGAACGAACGCGCCACGGAACGATCCGCGCCGCTCGGGCACGATCGAATAGCGCTGCGGCGCCTTCTCGTCCCAGAAGTCACGCACTTCAGGCTCAGGCGAGTTCTCGAAGAAGTCGACCGCGCTCTGCGACAGCAGCACCGGAAGGTCTGCCTGCGAGAAGCGCGCGTGCCAGGCTTCGAACCACTGCGCGAGCGAGACGCCCTTGTCGCGCTCCTCGAGCCAGAGATGCAGCGCGGCGCCGAGATCGATGACCACGGCTCCGGCCACGCCCGTGCGCACACCGTCGAGTTCGTGCCTTCTACCGACGATCAGCGCAACCTTGTGCTGACGCTGGATCGCGGCGTAGCCCTCGACGAACTCATGGCTCACCGGAGCCTGCCACTGAGGCGCCACCTGTGCGACCGCGAGCACAAAACCGCCGACCGTGGCGAGCACAAACTCGCGCCAACGCAGGATGCGAACGCCCACGAGGACTGCGAGCGGCACCACCGCGATCTGGTAGGCGCCGCCTTCGTCGATGCGATGATGGCCGAGCAGCAAGAGCGTCATCGGCAGGTGCAGCAAGAGCGCGAGCAGCGTCGCAGTGGACCACGTTCGGGCTCGTGCCACGAACAACCCCACCACGGCGCACAGCGACCACGGCGCGCACGGCAGCAACCATTCGCGAACCAACACGTCCGGCGCAGCGGCGAAGTCGAGCAAGGCAATCTGCTCAGCGCAGTAGCCGAGGATGTCGCGAGCCTGCCCAGAGGCGCCAGCGCCCAGCAGAGCGGCGATGCCCGCAGCGACCGCGAAGTGCACGGAGCCAGCCGCGATCCACCAACGAGTCGGCACGCCGCGACGCGGACCGCCCCACGCCCATGCGGCCGCGACAATCGTCGGCAGCAGCACATGTCCAAACGCGTGGACCGACGCAGCAATGCCGGTGCACAGCGAAACCGCGAGCACGCGCGGAAAACTCGGCTGCAACAGAAGTCGCGCGAAGGCCCACCACGCCGCCGCAGCAGGCCCCGCGAACACGCCGTGGATCTCCGCGCAGGTCGCGTAGTAGAGGCATGGCCCCGTGGCCATTGCAGCGAACGCCGGCAACGCGCCCGAACGGAACGGCTTTGGCGCCAGCAAGCGGAACGTGCGATGCAGACACACTGCCGCGAGGCCAGAGCCCAGCGCCGACGCGAGCAACAGGGCTTCGAGCGCCGAGAGGCCGAACGGCGAGCCCATTCGATGCAGCCCTCCCACGATGTGCAGATAGGCGACGTGGCGCGGGTAGTCGTAGCGACCCTGTTCGATCCAGCTCAGGAAAACTTCGCCGTCGACGCCATGCAGCGTCCGCTGCGGCAGCAGCAGGAACACCGACGACACCAACAAGAACAGGCCGAGCGTCTCAGTCCAACGCTGGGACCAGAGCGGCTCCTTCCTTCTTCCGATTTCGACCCGTGAATCGTCCATGGCGCTCCGAGCGGAGCGCCATGTAGGTCACTCCCACTCGATCGTGGCGGGCGGTTTGCTGCTGATGTCGAGGCAGACGCGCGAGAAGCCCTTCACCTCGTTGAGGATCCGGGTGCTGAGGCGACGCAGAACATCGACTGGCAGCAGTTCCCAGTCAGCCGTCATGGCGTCCACAGAACTTACCATGCGCAGCACGCAGACCTCTTCGTAGACGCGCGCGTCACCCTTCACGCCCACAGACTTCACGGGCAGGTGCACTGCGAAGTACTGCCAGAGGTTCTTGTGGAGCCCCTTCGACTCGACCTCGAAACGCACGATGGCATCGGCTTCGCGCAGCGCACGGAGACGATCGCGCGTGATTTCGCCAAGACAGCGCACCGCGAGTCCCGGACCGGGAAAAGGCTGCCGGTCCACGAGTGAGGACGGCAATCCCATCTGCCTGCCGATCGCGCGCACTTCGTCCTTGAAGAGGTCACGCAGCGGCTCGACGAGCTGCATGTCGAGGTCCTTGGGCAAGCCGCCGACGTTGTGATGGCTCTTGATCGTCGACGTCGCGCCGCCGTGGGCCGCCACCGACTCGATCACGTCGGGATAGAGCGTGCCTTGGCCCAGGAACTTGGCGTTGCGGTAGCTCTTCGCTTCGTGCTTGAACACGTCGACGAAGACCTTGCCGATGATCTTGCGCTTCTGCTCAGGATCCGTGACGCCCTGCAGTTCGCCGAGGAAGCGATCGCTCGCGTCGACGACCTTGAGGTCCATGTGCCAGTCGCGGCCAAACAGCTCTTCGACGCCGTCGCGCTCGCCTTGGCGCAGCAAGCCGTTGTCGACGAACACACAGTGCAGCCGACTGCCGATCGCCTTGTGCACGATCGCCGCGGCGACCGAGCTGTCGACGCCGCCCGACAATCCGAGCACGACCTCGCCGGTCTCGCCGACCAGTTCGCGCACCGCTTGCACCTTGCGATCCACGATGTGGCCCGGATCCCAGTCCGTGCTGCACTTCGCAACCGACAGCACGAAGTTGTTCAGCATCTGCTGGCCGTCGACCGTGTGCGCCACCTCGGGGTGGAACTGCAGGCCGATGAACTTGCGCTTCATGTCGGCGACGACCGCGAACGGGCACGGCTCGCTCTTGCCGAGCACTTCGAATCCCTGCGGCAGCTTGCTGACCTTGTCCCCGTGCGACATCCACACGATGCCGCCATCGCGCACGCCTTGCAGGAACCCGCGGCCATCGACGACCTGCAGCTCCGTGCGGCCGTATTCGGCGCCTGACTGCGCTGGCGTCACTTCGCCGCCGAGGTTCTGCGCCATCCACTGCAAGCCGTAGCAGATGCCGAGCACCGGCACGCCTTGCTCGAGGATCGCGCGATCGAGCTTCGGCGCATCGTGCTCGTAGACCGAGCGCGGGCCGCCACTCAGGATCACGGCCTGCGGCCTCATGGCGGCGAACGTGAACATCGCACGCTCGGGCACCGTGATGCGCGAGTAGACGCCGAGTTCGCGCACGCGACGCGCGATGAGTTGGCAGTATTGCGCGCCGAAGTCGACGATCAGCACGCCGCCCGAGGGCCCTTGGTCGGCGCCGCCGGTGCGGCCCGTTTGCGATGCGGTCATTCGTTCACGCTTCGCCGGTGTAGTTCGGCGCTTCCTTGGTGATCTGGATGTCGTGCGGGTGCGACTCGCGCAGGCCCGCTGCAGTAACGCGCAAGAACTTGGCCTTCTGCGCGAGTTCGGGCAGCGTCCGCGAGCCGCAATAGCCCATGCCCGAACGGATGCCGCCGACCAGTTGGTAGACGTAGTCCGCGACCGCGCCCTTGTAGGGCACCATGCCCTCGACGCCTTCGGGCACGAACTTCATCTTGTCCTTCACTTCGCCTTGCGCGTAGCGATCGGCGGAGCCTTGCTCCATCGCGCCGAGCGAGCCCATGCCGCGCACGGCTTTGAACTGGCGGCCGCGGAACAGGATCGTCTCGCCGGGGCTTTCGTCGAGGCCCGCGAGCAACGAGCCGAGCATCACGCAGGACGCGCCCGCAGCGAGCGCCTTGACGATGTCACCCGACTGGCGGATGCCGCCGTCGGCAATCACCGGCACGTCGGCCTTTGCGCAGGCTTCGACCGCCGACATCACCGCCGTGAACTGCGGCACACCGCAGCCCGTCACGATGCGCGTCGTGCAGATCGAGCCCGGGCCGATGCCGACCTTGACGCCGTCGGCGCCAGCGTCGACGAGCGCTTGCGCGCCGTCCTTGGTGCCGACGTTGCCGGCGACCA
This sequence comes from uncultured Planctomycetota bacterium, assembly GCA_903925435.1. Classification (GTDB taxonomy): domain Bacteria; phylum Planctomycetota; class UBA1135; order UBA1135; family UBA2386; genus SXPK01. The sequence continues at coordinate 5,362 of CAIYFF010000382.1, forward strand.
CGGGCACCTTGCTGGCCTTCTTGATCGCCTGCACGGTGTCGATCACGTTCTTGCTGTGGCCGTGCGC
>CAIYFF010000383.1 GCA_903925435.1 uncultured Planctomycetota bacterium
CGTCGGCTTCGCGGCCGACATGACGCGCGAGTGGCACAGCGGCCACCAGCCGTGGGTGCATCCCAACGCGTCGGTGTCGATCGACCGCGACGGGACTTCCGTGGGCTTTGTGGCGCACCTGCATCCCGGCGTCGCGCGCGCTCTCGGCGTGCCGTCTACGACTGCGGTCGCAACGATCGACGTGCGCGCGTTGCTGGCGACGGGACGCGCCGAGGCGGCCTTCCGCCAACTGCCGGCCTTCCCGCAATTGCCCGTCGACGTTGCGTTGCTCGTGCCCGAGAGCGTGCGCACGGCAGCGGCGGCCGCGTTCTTGCATGAGTGCGGCAAGAAGCTCGTGCGCGACGTGCGCCTGTTCGAGGTCTATCGCGGCGACGGCGTCGCCACGGGCCACAAGAGCCTCAACTTCACGGTCACGCTCGGCGCTGACGACCGCACCTTGGAGGACAAGGACGAGCAGCGGTTCCTCGACGCGGTGCGCTCGTCGTGCGCGTCGATCGGCGCGCAGTTGCGCGGCTAGTGGCGTGACTACAGGGCGCGGTCGTCGCGGATCGCGTCGAGCAGCGCCGCGGTGAATCGGCCGGTCAGTCCCCACAGCACGTCATCGCCGATCGCAAAGTGGGGGCTCGGCGGGAAGCGTTCTGCTCCTGGACTGTCGCCTCGGCGCTCGGTCCAACGGTCCCGCGGCAGCATCTCGCGCAACGGCACGATCCACGTGCGCGCCACTTCGATCGGGTCGATGCGGATCGCTGCGTCTTCGCGCACGCGACCCACGATGCAGTGCACGCGGTAGTTCGACGAACTTGTCGCCGACGGCAAACTGCCCAGCAGCGTGACGAGAGACGCGTCGACACCGATCTCCTCGAAGGTCTCGCGCAGCGCGCAGCTCGATGGCGTGTCGTCGCCGTCGTCTGCCGCGCCGCCGGGAAACGCGATCTGGCCCGCATGCTTGCGCATCGACTGCGGCCGCACGACGAACAGCAGCGCGTCCTCGCCTTCGTGCCGCACGATCGGGCAGAGCACCGCGGCCTTGCGCAGCGTCGTCTTCTGCCACGGTGCATGCGCGTCGAGGAGTCGCGCCGCAAGCCGCGCGTCGAGGTCGTTCATTCGCGGATCTGCAGTGCCGCAACCTTGAGGTAGCGCGTCTGCGGACAGTCGAGCGCCATCGGGTGGTCAGCCCCGGCGCCGCGCATCCACAACACGCGGGCGCTGCGCCCAGCCTGTGCGCACGCCTCGTCGAGCATGCGCAAGAACGAGCCTTCGTCGAGCGAGCCTGAGCACGAGCAGGTCACGACGATGCCGCCGCGCTTCACCTTCTCCAGCGCGAGCCGGTTGAGGTCGCGGTAGCGCGCGAGGCCCTGCTCCATCTCGTCGCGCGACTTGATCCACTTCGGCGGGTCGAGCACGACGAGGTCGTGGAGGTCTGGCTGCAAGTCGCGCAGGATGTCGAATGCGTCCGCGTGCTCGACCTTCATCTTGAGGCCGTTGCGGGCCGCGTTGTCGATGGTCTGCGCGACCATCTCCTCGTCGAGGTCTGCCGCGCGCACCGACTTGGCGCCGCCAGCAACCGCGTTCATCGCAAATCCGCCGGAGTTGCAGCACAGGTCGAGCACGTTGCGACCGCGCGCGAGTTCGCGCACGAGCATGCGGTTGTCGCGCTGGTCCGCGAAGAAGCCGGTCTTGTGGCCGCCGCCAGCCTGCACCGCGGAGCGGATGCCGTGCTCCTTGACCTCGACCGAGACGGGCATGGGCGGCCCGAGGCGCTCCATGCCTTCCTTCTGCGCCGAGTCCGCGTCCTGCAGCATCACGAGTTTGCAGCGTGGATAGCGTTCGCGCAGTCGCAGCCCGATCGTCTCCATCTGCAAGAACGTGCCGAGCACGTGCACTTGTGCCACAAACGCGTCGCCGAGCCGGTCGAGGATCAGGCCGGGGAAGCCGTCGCCTTCGCTGTGGACCACGCGGTATGCGTTGGTGACGTCCTGCAGTTGCAGCGAGCGTTCGCGCAGGTGCAGAGCATCGTCGAGCGCCGCCGTGAAGTGCGCAGTCGGATCCGTGATCGCCGTGCCCGAGAACAACCGCAGGGCGAGGTCGGTGCGTGGGTTGTAGAAGCCGGAGCCAACGAGCTTTCGGTCCTTGTCGCGCACGTGCACGACGCTGCCAGCGGGGATTGGCTTCTCGGGCTTGCGCACCATCTTCCGGAAGAACCATGGATGACGGCCGCGCACGCGGACCTGGAGCTGCACCGAGGGGAGAACCACGAGCGCAGGATGGCGATGCGCCGCTTGCGCCGCAACGGCGCGCAGTTGCGGCAAAGAAAATCACGCGCGCAATCGCCGATGGCATGGGCCGCTCCGCTGCGCACATCCGGTCGAGAGCACTTTGCATGCGGTGGATGGGCTAGTCTCCCCAGGAATTCACCCATGTTGGCAACCCATCCAGCCCCAAAGCTCGACGCCGCCGCCCCCGAACGGCGCGCCCTCGATCGCCGCAGTCGGCCGACGCCGATGTTCTCGCGCTACACGTTGTTCGGCGGCAGACGACACACCGTCCGCCGCGCGGAGGACGACCAAGAGGTGTTCGTCGACCGCTACAGCACAGGGCTTCTGCTCGCGGTGCTGGGCGTCGTGCTGCTCAACCTCGCGGACGCGTTCTTCACCCTGCTGTTCTTGGCGCATGGCGGCCAGGAGATGAACCCGATCGTCGATCAGGTTCTCGCCTACGGCCCGCACGTGTTCATCCTGTTCAAGACGCTCGGCATCGGCGTATGTGCCGGGTTCTTGACGCTGACCAAGAACTTCCGCGCCGCGCGCATCGGGCTGTGGATCGTCCTGATCGGCTACTCGCTGCTGCTCTGCTGGCACCTGCTGCTGCTCGCGACGCTGTTCTTCTGAGTGGCTCGTGATGCGGGATGGCGCGCGATGGGAGCGCGCTTTCCCTCGGGGTGGAGAACGGGCATAACGGCCCTTCGTGTGCGGCATCTTCGGCGTCCGGCGCTCGTGGCTCGCGCGCCAGCCGGGCGACGCGAAGGCAAGTCTTTCGTCGGCGCTCGATGCGCTGCGATGGCGCGGCCGTGATGAGGCGCGCATCGTCCTGCACGGGGACTTCGCGATCGGGTGCGCTCGCCTTGCGATCAGCGACCGACGAAGTTCGCAGCCGGTGTCGCGGCGAGATGGGCGATGGGTCGCGGCGCTGAACGGCGCGGTGACGAATGCGCGCGCGCTGTGGGCCGATGCGTTGCCCGCAGCGTTGTCGCGGCGCGCGTTGCCCAACGACGCGTGGTTGCCATTGCTGCTGGTGCAAGCGCGCGGTCCTGCCGCGCTCGCGGACTTGCGCGGGCACCATGTGTGCGTGGTGGCAGACGCCGCGCGGGACGAGTGGCACGTGAGCCGGGACCCGTTTGGCGAAAAGCCGCTGTTCGTGCTGCGCGAGCGCGGCGAGCCCGTCGCGTTTGCGTCGACGATGCCCGCGCTGCGAGCGCTCGGCGCGCCGTTCTCGCTGCCGTCCGAGGCGACGCAGCGGTTCTTCCGCCATGGAGCGCTGGGCGCTCTCCTGCATCGGAGCGCCGACATCGAAGTTGCGGACGAGCTTCGAGGCTTTGGCATCCCGGTCGCTTCCGACACGCAACCGAGCGCCCAGCCCATGCCTTTCGCGGCGGCGTTGCAGCGCGCGGTGGCTCGGTGCGCCGATGTCGATGCGAAGCTTGGGATGTTCTTGTCGGGCGGCATCGACAGCAGTTGCCTCGCGGCGGAGTTGGGCGCGCAGCAGCGCCGCGTGAGGGCCTATCAGTTCCTCGCGAAGGGCGAACCCTCGGACGAACGGGAACTCGCCGCGGATGTCGCCGCTCGCTTTGGGCACGAACTCGTGCGCGTGGACTCGGGCACGGAAGCGCTCGATGCGCTGCCCATGCTGACTGCGCACTGGGGGCTGCCGCTCGGAGATCCGTCGGTGCTTGCCGCCTACGCCGTGGCGCGAGCGGCCGCGGCCGATGGAATCCGGGTGATGCTGTCCGGGGAAGGCTCCGACGAGCAGATGTTTGGCTACGCGCGACATCGCGCATTGCTGCGGATGCCCAACGTTCGCATGAGCCTCCCGTTCGTGTCGAATTGGTCGATGGGGACGACGAGCCGGGCGCTGCGCGCGATCGCGGCGGAGGATCCGTATGCGGCGTTGCTCGAAGTGACGCCACCAGCGTTCTGGTCCGATGCGTTGTCGATCGATGGGGCAGCCCAAGGCGCAGTGGCGAGCGGTGTTGGAGCTCGCGGCGCGCGCGACGAGCGCCTTCGCCATGCAGCGAAAGTCGACCGCGAGTTCTATCTGCGTTCGGACCTGCTGCCGAAGCTCGATGTCGCGACGATGGCTGCGCAGGTTGAGGGTCGCTGCCCGTTCTTGGATGGCGACGTTGCGCGCGCACTCGATGCCATGTCGCCGATGCAGCGGCTGGGGAAAGCGCCGCTTCGCAGCGCGTATGCAGCGAAGTTGCCACACGCGGTGTTCGCGCAGCGAAAGCGTGGCTTTGCGCTGCCGCTCGACCGTTGGTTCCGCGGTGAGTTGCCGATGCTGGACTTGCTCCGCGACCAACGCACGCGCCAACGAGCGCACCTGCGAGCGACCGGGCTCGATCGAGCCATCGACCTGCATCGTTCGCGTCGCGCAGATCTGGGGCGCGCGCTCTATCTCGTCGCTGCGTTCGAGATCTGGCTGCGCACGGAGGACGCGCGATGCGCGTGATGCGCGTGCTGACGCGGCCCAATGTGGGCGGGCCGACCATGCAG
>CAIYFF010000384.1 GCA_903925435.1 uncultured Planctomycetota bacterium
AGCCGCGCGCTCTTGCGCGCGCGCAGCGAGGCGTCGGCGCCGACGACCGCTGCGTTGCGCGAGTCGAGGTCGGCGCGCGCGATTGCGAGCAGTTGGCGCGCGTTCTCCAGCTCGATCGACGCGCCGATGCGGTCGGCGACGAGGCCGGACCACATCGTCTCCGACGCAGCGCGGAAGGTGACGTTCGCCTCGGCGACCTTGACCGCCTGCTTCGCGACCACGACCTGTTGCTCCGCGGCCGCGATCTCGTCGTCGGCCAGCTGCATCGCCGCTTGCCGTGCCTTCTCCGCCTCTTCGACCTGGATCGTGTATTGCCCCAGCTTGTCGACGGCGGCTGCGCGCTTCTGCTCCGCGGCCGCGAGTTGTTCTGCGAGCCGTTGCAGGATCAGCGGGTCGTTGTCGGCGAGGTCGACGATCGGGTCGCCCTTCTTCACCGATTGGCCTTCCTTCACGTGCCACGTGAGGATCACGCCGTCGGTGCGCGCCTGGATCTGCATTGGGCGGTCGACGGGGTCGAACGCGATCACGCGGCCTTGGCCCGCGAGGTTCTGCTGCCACGGCGCGAAGGCGAGCACGAACGGCGTGACCAGCAACACGCACAGCATGAAGCGGCCGAAGCGACGCGTGACGCGGCGCTTGCCGGCGGACGACAGCGCGGGGAGTTCGACGACGGGATAATCAGGCGTTGCGGGGGAGCCCATGGTCACGAGCCCTCCTTCTTCTGCTTCTTCTTCGCGAGCAACGCAGCGATGCCCGGAGGTGGTTCGTTGGGAGCCTCGCGCAGGTCGATGTCGACGAGACGATCGCATGCGGCGATCACGTCCTCGGCTTGCGACACCACGATGAGCGTCCAAGCGTGCTTCTGGTCGAACAGGTGTTCGACGACGCGGCGGCGCACGTCCCACGGCAGTGCGTCGAGCGCGCCGTCGAGGAGCAGCGCGCGCGGTTCGCGCACGATCGCGCGAGCGATCATCAGGCGGCTGCACTGGCTGGCGGACAACGGCGAGCCTCTCGTCGTCAGTTCGGTCTCGAGGCCCTTTGGCAACGCGAGCACTTCATCGAGCAGCCCGACGTCTTCGAGCGCGTCGCGGATCTTGTCTGGGCTGATGTCGGTGCGACCGAAGTGGATGTTCTGCAGGATCGTCCCTTCGACGATCTCGCTGCCGTGCACGAGAGACACCTGGTCGCGCATCGTGTCGAGACGCAGTTGTCGCAGGTCGATGCCGTCGATCGTCACGTAGCCGCTGGTGGGATTGCGCAGCCCGTAGAGCACGTCGAGCGCGTAGCTGGAACTGCCACCGGTCGAGCCAAGAAGTGCGACGCGTTCGCCGGCCCCGACCTCGAGCGACACGTCGAGCAACGCGCTGGTGCCGTCGTCGCGTTCGCAAGTGAGGGTGTGCATCTGCAGGCGGAGGCCGCTCTTTCCGCCGGGCAACTCGGCTCCATCTTGGCGCTCCAGCGGCAGGTCGATGAGGTGGCCGACCTTGTCCGATGCGGCGCAGACCTGATACCAGGTCTGCAGCACATCCCCGAGCTTGGTGATGTTGGCGACGATCGCTGAAACGATGAGTTCGCTCGCGACGAGTTGGCCTGGAGTCAGCTGTCGGCTGATCACGAGCCAGCCGCCGATGCCGAGCACCGCGGTGCTGGTGAGGACCTGCAAGCCGAGGCCGCTGCAGATCTGCCGGAAGAGGATGCGGAAGTGCTTCTTGCGCGCCGCGATGTAGTCCGAGCAGTGCTCGTTGGCGCGGCTTGCCGCGAACGACGTGCCGCCCTTCGTGCAGAAGGCAGTCGAGTGTCGCGCGAGCTCTTGCAGCCACGCTGCGGTGTCGTACTTCGCGATCGACATGTTCACTGCCGTGCGCACGCCGCCGATGCCGCCGACGAACACGAGCACGAGGAGCGCCGCGATCAGCGTCAGCGTCAGGACGAGCAAGAACGGGTGGTAGA
>CAIYFF010000385.1 GCA_903925435.1 uncultured Planctomycetota bacterium
CTGCGTGACGAGTCGCATCCGGCCTGCGGTGGGCCGCGGCTACTACCACTGGGTGAAACGCCCGCTCGATCTCATCGCGATGCGCGAGGGCGCCAAGGCGCTGGTCGGCAAGCACGACTTCGCGTCGTTTGCGACCAACCCCGGCTACGAGCGAAAGCGCGGCACCGTTCGCACGATCCGAGCGCTGCGCATCGCGCAGCGCACGTGGGGATTCGACCTCGTCGTCGAGGGCGACGGCTTCCTCTACAACATGGTGCGCGCGATCGCGGGCACCCTCATTGATGTTGGCTGGGGGCGCCTTGCCCCTGCCGATGTCGGCAGGATTCTCCGCAGCTGCGACCGCAGAGAAGCCGGTCCAACCGCGCCTGCGTGCGGTCTCTATCTCCTCCGAGTGCTCTATCCTGATCCGCTCACGGCAGCAGTTGCTTGCGCGGACCCGGAGGACACTCTCTCTTAGTCGTGCGGATACGCCGCACCAGAAACTCATGACCAACGACGAAGAACTGACGATCGAGTTCAAGGGCCGCCACGACCACATCTCCGAGCGCATGAAGTCGCACGCGACGAAGAAGCTCGAGAAGCTGGCGCGCTACAACGACCGCATCGCACGGATCGAGCTCGTCGCGGACCACGCGCACGAATCGCCCGAGGTGGAGCTGATCGTCCACATGCGCCGCGGCAAGCCGATGGTCGCGAAGGACCAGGGCGAGACCTTCTCCGCCACCGTCGACTCGCTGGTCGTGAAGATGGAGAAGCAGCTGAAGAAGCAGAAGGAGAAGCGCACGGACCACAAGATCCCGGGCGCCAAGGGCGCTGTGGCAGCTCCGGCTCGTAAGAAGGCCGCGAAGTCCGCCAAGAAGGGCAAGGACGAGGAGACCTACGAGGAAGTTGTCCGAAAGACGCTGCGTGGGTAAACCCTTTGCCCCCAGGTGGCATCGCTGCCTGGAAACTAGGCCGCGCAGCGCCGTTCTCGGCGCGCGCGCCGCATCGCCCCTCTACCCGCAGCCATGATCGACTCGCTCGTCTCGTCCGCCGCGATCCTCACGGACGTGAAGGCGTCGACGAAGGACGCCGCGCTGAAGGAGCTGCTCCTCGCCGCTCAAACGGCCGGCATCGTCGCCAAGAAGTCGGCGGCAGCGCTCGGCAAGAAGCTGCTCGAACGCGAAGCCATCGGCAGCACGGGGCTCGGGAATGGCGTCGCGGTGCCGCACATCAAGCACGCGGACATTGCAGCGTCTTCGCTCGTCCTCGCGCGCACTTCGACCCCAATCGAATGGCAAGCGATCGACGGTCGCCCCGTCTCGATCATGTTCCTCGTGGTCTCTCCATCCGAGGATCCAGAGGCGCACCTCCAGTGCCTGCGCTGGATCTCGACGCTTGCGCGCAATGCGGACTTCCGACGCTTCCTGCTGGATGCCAAGGACGAGACCTCCATCCGCGACCTGTTGCGCGAACTCTCGCCGAAGTCGTGACCACGATGGGCGAAGCCGAGAAGACCTGCCGAGCCGAAGTCGCTCTCTGCAACCGCGATGGCCTCCACGCGCGGCCGGCGCATTTGTTCGTGCAGACTGCGAATGCCTACGCGAGCCGGATTTCCGTTCGGCGCCAGGGCGAGCCGGACGTGGTCGACGGCAAGTCGATCATGGGGATGATGATGCTCGCGGCGGAACGCGGCGCGACGCTCGAGTTGCTGGCTGATGGGCCAGATGCGGACGAATTGGTTCGCGCCCTCGTCGAGCTGATCCAGGCCGGCTTCGGCGAAGAGTAGCGCCCGCGCGTCCCGGATTGGGACCCGCCAACCGGACCTGCCTGCTGGATCCGAACGGACCTTCAGGATCCGAACCGGGCTTCAGGATCCGAACTGGCCTTCGGGATCCGGACTGGCCTGCAGGCCCAGTCGAGGAATCCGACGCTCCGGACCTCGCTCCCAGTCGCCCTTTGCGCGCTGGCCGCTTCGCGCCGCCGCGAGCTCCTTCCCGGTCGGGCTCAATTCGCGACCGCGGGAACGCCGATAGGGACCAAGGATCGGTCCCACCCCGCACGGAGCGCGCAAAGGAGCGCGGCACGCAATGCTGAAGCAGCGAAAGAGCATCGTCGGTCTTGACCTCGGAACGAGCTGCATCAAGGCAGTCGAGATCACCCAGGACAAGTACGACTTCCTGATCACGGGCTATGCCCAGATCGAAGTGCCCGACGAGCAAGCGCGGCACGACGCGATCGCGGAGTTGTTCCGCGCGGGTCGTTTCCGCACCAAGCGCGTCGCAACCGCGGTGAGCGGGAAGAGCGTGATCTTCCGCTACATCAACATGGTCGACGTGCCGGATGACCGCTTGCAGCAAGCCGTCCGCTTCGAGGCCGACAAGTACATCCCGTTCGACGTCAGCGAAGTGGAGATCGACGCGCAGAAGCTGTCGTCGGCCACCGGCGATGGCGGCAAGACGGAGTCGAAGGTGCTGCTGACCGCAGCCAAGCGCACGATCCTCGATGACCATGCGCGCATGCTGACCGAGATCGGCTTGCAGCCGGTCTGCGTCGGCATCGACGGCTTTGCCCTTGGCAATGCATACGAGCTGTCCGACGTCGTGAATCCTGGCGTTCGCGAAGGCGGCCGCACGGTGGCGCTCGTCGACGTCGGCGCGACCAAGGCGAGCATCAACATCCTCCGCAACAACATCACGTGCTTTGCGCGCGAGGTGCCGATGGGCGGCGACGATATGACGCAGGCCATCACGCGCCGACTCGGGCTCGAGACCGCTCAAGCCGAGGCGCTGAAGCGCGATCCTGGCGAACAGATCGCTGTCGTGCAGGAAGCCGTTGCGCAAGTGCTCGAGGACCTCGGCAACGAGATCAATCTCTCGTTCGACTTCTTCGAGAACCAGAACGACGGCGAAGTGCAGGACGTGCTGCTCACCGGTGGCGCTGCGCTGTTGCCGTTCCTCGAGGAGAGCCTCGAGAAGATCTTCGAGAAACGCACCCGCGTGTGGAACCCGATCGAGGGCCTGAAGGTCCGGTCGGACAACGTCGACGTCGAAGCCCTCAACCAGTTCGCGCCCCAGATCGCGGTCGCGGTCGGCCTCGCGGCCGGAGCCTGATCAGAAGGAGCCAAGAACATGATCCGCATCAATCTGCTGCCGGCTGAGTATCGGCGCGGCAATCGAATCCCGCCGAAGGTCCTCGCAGCGACGTTCGGCTCGGCTCTCGCCGTCGCAGCCAGCATTGGCTGGTTCGGCGTCGTCTACTTCGGCGAACTCGGCGATCTCGAGCGTCACGACACCGCGGTCACCGCGGAGTTGACGCAGAAGAAGACCAAGGCTTCCTACTACGACAAGCTGGAGGTCAACCGCGTCGACTACGCGATGCGCGTCCAGACGATCCAGGACATCGGCAAGTCGCGCCGCGTCTGGTCCAAGTTCATGGACGAGGTCGTGGATGTCGTCAACAACAGCGGCGACTCCGAGCGTCACCTCGCGTGGTTCGAAGGCGTGACCGTGAAGACGGACAAGAAGAACCGCGCGGCGACGGTGACGTTGCCTGGCGCGGTGCAAGGCGCCGAGATGTCGAAGGTCGCGAACCTTCACGAAGACATCCAGCGCACGCCGTTCTACGCGGACGTCGCGACGAAGACGGCTCCTGGCGGCAAGTACGCCGAGGACAAGGATCGTGTGCCGCCGGACTCGTTCGAGTTCCAGCTGCAGATGCAGTTCAAGCCCATGGTCGCGGAGCCCCCCAAGAAGAAGCCCGCCGCCAACCCCAAGCCCGCCGGCAACGGCAACAAGTGACGGAGGTGACCCGTGGCCAACAAGATGACTGAGAAGCAGAAGATGATGGCTGTCGGCGGCGTCGCGCTGGGCATCTGCCTCGTCGCTGCAGGCGGCGTCTACTGGGCGAGCGGCCTGATCGAAGAACTCGAGCAGACCATCGCGCAGAAGAAGACGGACATCGCTGCGTGCGAGCAGAAGATCGCCAAGATCCCCGCAACCGAGCAGGAAGTGGTGATCCTCCGCGAGAACCTCGGCGAGTACGTGAAGATCCTGCCGGAAGAGCAGGGCCTCGAAGACTTCGTCAAGATGCTCTACCAGTTCGAGCAGAGCTCGGGCATCCAGACGATCAACTTCCAGCCAGGTCGCCCTGCGAGGAAGAACGACAAGCAGGTCGAGCGCTTCGAGCGCATCGAATACCAGTACGAGCTCACGGCGACGCTGTGGCAGTTCTTGAAGTTCATCAACAGCATCGAGAACTACGAGCGCCTCGTCGCGATCACCGACTACTCGATCGCGCATCTCAACGAGCGCGAGCCGATCCTGCGCGACGGAGACACCGTCCACACGATCAAGCTGACGATGGAGACCTACACCTACAACCCGAATAGCTCGGGCCAGGAAGTCACCATCCCGGACTACAACGACAAGAAGGACCAGCTGCGCGAAGAGATCGTGAAGCGCATGCAGCCGATCCGCATCGACAAGTACGAGCACCGCGGTCCGCGCGGCCGTCGCGACATCTTCGTCGATCCTCGCGAGCGCGAGGGCCAGGCAGAAGGTGCGCCGGTCGAAGAGCAGCGCGCGATCCTCGAGAAGTTCCTCGGCGAGATGCAGCGCCTGAAGGCCGTCAGCCAGAAGTTGGCGAAGACGGACCTGACGATCTTCGATCAGTTCACGTTCGAGCGCGAACTCAAGGAAGGCATCGCGAAGCTCGAGGAGCAGGTGGCCGAGGTCAACGGCAAGCAGCAGATCACGTCGCCGCAGGTGCGGCAGCGCTGGATCAAGGAAGTGCTGGAGCCGCTGGCGGACATGAAGGCGGCAGGCGGCGGCAAGCGCGATGGCGAAACTCGCGACCCCTACCTGTCCGGCGACGAGATGCAGCAGCTCGTCGACAGCATGACGCAACTGCTCGGCGAGGGCGATCTGCAGTCCGCGAGCGACCGCTACGAAGCGATCGCGCAGCGACTGCTCGTGCCCGAGTCGGATCCGCGCTACTCGATGGCGGTCACCGCGAAGGCGCTGCACGTGCGCGTTCGCACCGCGATGGAGTTCAGCCAGCTGGAACTGAAGATCCAGGGCGTGGTCGTGAACCACGACTCGGGTCGCGCAGGCCTCCTGCTCAACGGCAACGTCTTCGAAGAGGGCGAATACATCAGCGACGAGCTGATGCTGCGCCGCGTCGAAGAAGAGCAGGTGTGGTTCGTGTTCCGCGGCTTGACGCTGATCAAGACGCTGTAACCGCAGGAAGGACAGTGGCGTCCGCGCACTGCGGACGCGCGCCGGCGTAACAGACCGACGCTGCAGCGCAAATCCCCTAAAGGGTGGGTTCGCGCTGCGCCGATGGAGAAGGACCCCCGTGGCGGCGCCGTTCTGGCGCGTGGCACACAAGGCGAATCAACCCGACATCCCGACTCGGGAGAGGATCGAAGATGCAGGCAATCGATTGGATCCGGCCCTTGGGCCGTTCGTTGATGGTGAGCGCACTCGCGCTCGTTTCCGGCCTGGCCGTCGCAACGGCTCAGGAGACCCAGCAACCTGCGCCGCAGCAGCCAGCTGCGCAGCAGAAGCCGCAGGGTCAAGGTGAGGACATCGAGACTGCCGCTGCGGGCGACCGCGCCAGCCGTCTCACGCTTCGCCTGAAGGACCGCGATCTTCGCGACGTTGTCGCGAGCATCCGCAAGAAGGCCAGCGTCAACATCATCATGGAGCCGGGCATCGAGGCGACGGTGTCGATCGACCTCGCCGACGTCCATTGGCGCCAGGCGCTCGAGCTCGTCGCGGAGCAGGCTGAATGCGTCGTGACGGAACTCGACGGTGGCGTTCTCAAGGTCGAGAAGCCTCCTCGTTGCACGTTCGCGTTCGAGAACGCGGACATCGGCATGGTGATCGACACGATCGCCAAGATCAGCGGCGCGAACATCGCGACGGCGCCTGAAGTGAAGGGCCAGATCTCGCTGCGCCTCAAGAACATCCCCTGGCGCGACACGCTCGATGCGGCGGTCAAGACGCTCGGCTTCGCAGTCGTCGAGGACCGCGGAATCCTGCGCGTCGTTCCGCCTTCGAAGATCCAGCAGGACCTCGTGTTCGAGGCAATCCCGCTGCGCTACGTGCGCCCGAGTTCGCAATACGTGCCGTTCTTGCAGTCGGAATACGTCCAGAACCGCCAGGCCAACATGCAGATGCAGCAGCGTGGCCAGGTCGAGTTCACGCTGCTTGAGTCGCTGCAGCGCATGATCACGCCGGAGCTCGGCAGCCTCGACTACGACAACGTGCAGAACGTGCTGCTGATCAAGGACACCCGCCCGGTGGTGGACGAGATCAAGCGCATCGTCTCGCAGATCGACATCGAGCCCGCGCAGATCTACCTCGACGTCCGCTTCGTGACGACGACGAACGAAGACGTGCTCGACATCGGCATCAGCCCAGGCGGCAACGGCTACACCGCGCGCCTCGGCCTCGGCCAGATCCCGACCAAGCTGCCGTTCGACCTCGGCGCCGGCGGCTGGGACGACAACCTCATCGCCAATGACGGCGGCACCGGTCCGTTCGTCGATCCGCTGGGCAACCAGTCGGCCGACGTGACGATCCCCAACGTCATCTACGGCGCGTTGGACTTCACGCAGGTGACGGCGACGCTGCGCTTGCTCAAGAAGGACGCGCGCTCGGAGATCACCCAGGCGCCGAAGATCGTGGCGCTCGATCACCAGCCTGCGACCATCTTCGTCGGCGAGGCCGTCCGCTACGCGCAATCGCGCGTCGAGCAGGGCCAGGCCGGTGGTCTGTTGCTGGCGCTCGAAGAAGGCGATGACTCGCCAGTCAACGTCGGCTTCCAGCTGCTCGCGACGCCGCACGTCGTGCCCGGCACGGACAAGGTCATCCTCGAAGTGATCCCGCAGCGCACCGCGCTCACGGGCACGGGTTCGGCCTCGGCGGTGTCGCCGGCCGGCTTCGACGTGTTCTCGATCGGCTCGGGCGGACAAGAAGGCACGATCGCGCTGCCGCGCGTCGGCTCCAGCACGATCGCGACGAAGCTGCTGCTCCGCAGCGGCCAGACCGCCGTGCTCGGCGGCCTCGTCAGCGAGACGCAGACGGAGACCGAGATCAAGCTGCCGCTCCTGGGCGACATCCCGGTCATCGGCTACCTGTTCAAGAACCGTCAGACGCAGGACGTGAAGTCGAACCTGATCGTCTTCATCACGCCAAACCTCATCCGCAGCGCCGAGGACACGAAGCGCCAGTTCGAGGAAGCCCTGCGCGAACGCATGCAGGACTTTGGCCGCGAGAAGGACGCCGTGTTCGGCAAGGATCGCTGATCACAGGCTGCGGCCGCTGCGGGAGCGGCCGCTCCGATCGGTGTGCAACGGGCGGGTTCATCCCGCCCGTTTGCATTTCCAGCCCTTCTCGCAACCGATGGAGGGGCCGCGGACTGCAGCGTTGAGCCTGGGAGGTCGGCTCCGTAGGATCCGCCGCGCTTGCGGCCGGGGGTCGCAGGCGTGCGAGGGCTCTACAGAGCTCCTCGCCTTCCACGAGATGCCCATGGCGCCACATCGTTTGGTCCGGTCAGCAGCTTGCGCTGCGGCGAGTTCGCCGCGCAGCAGCTCTTCCGACACCACGGCGGGGCGGCATGGATCGGTATCAGTCCAGTTCCGCAGTCGCCCTTTGGCCCGTTTGCACGAGGCAGACGCTTGGCCTGTCGATGCGCACGCGATTGCGTGCGCCCGAGCGGCGCGGACCGCTGCGCTTGCGCGCAGCGTTCGTCACCCAGGAGATTCCCTTGAAGAGGATGCTTGTGAACGCCCTCGATCCGGAAGAAAGCCGGATCGGTGTGGTCGAGGATGGCGTGTTGCAGGAGCTGCACGTCGAGTTGGCGAGCCGGGAGGCCTATCTCGGTAACGTCTACAAAGGCAAGGTCGTAAACATCGAGCCGAGCATCGGCGCGGCCTTCGTCAGTTTCGGCGGCCGCGTCAACGGCTTCTTGCACGTCAGCGACGTGCTGCCCGCCTATGGCCGTCCCGACTTCCAATTGGAAGACGTGATCGAAGGGCGCGCGCGCGTCGATGCCGAAGACGGCCCGGAGTCCGTGCAGCAGGCGCTCGCGGACGACGAGGACGATGACGCCGAAGGCGCGGACGGCGCATCGAGCGCGAAGGCTGGCGAAGACGGCGGCGATGCCGCAGCCGATTCGGCTGATTCTGCGTCGTCCGACGAGACGTCGCATGACGACGACCACGTTCGCCACGACCACGACGACCACCGTGAGGATTCGCACGGCGGCCACGCCGAGCACGGCCACGAGGGCGACGCTTCCGACGAGCCTGCGGACGCCCATGGCGAGGAGCATGGATCCGACGAGGCAGCGGAGACGCACGGCGACGAGCACGATTCGGATGCTCCGCACGCGAGTTCCGATGCGCAGGGCGAGCAGACGGATGGCAACGCCGATGGCGGCACTGGCGACTCGGCGCAGCCGAATGTCGGCGGCGACGGCGTCGAGGCGGTCAAGGACCGCCGCGGCAAGCGCCGCGGTCGTCACCGCGAGCGTCCGCAGCGGTCGGCATCGCGCCCGCGCCCGACGATCGACCAACTGCTCAAGAAGGGGCAGGAAGTCGTCGTCCAGATCACCAAGGAAGGGATTGGCACGAAGGGCCCGACGCTGACGACCTACGTGTCGATGCCAGGGCGCTGCCTCGTGCTGATGCCGAGCCTTCCGAAGTGCGGCGTCTCGCGCAAGATCGAGGACCACAAGGAGCGCAAGCGCCTGAAGCGCATCGTCCGCGAGCTCGACGAGACCGGCCACGGCGGCATCGGCTTCATCGTTCGCACGGCGGGCGTCAACAAGTCGCTCTCCGACCTTCAGCGCGACCGCGACTACCTGAAGAAGATCTGGGAGATGGTGGCTGCGCGTCTCAAGGTCACGCGCGCTCCGGCCCTGCTGTATCAGGAGTCGGATCTCGTGTTGAAGGCGATGCGCGACTTGTTCACGCCGGACATCGCCGAAGTGGTGGTGGACAGCGAGGACGTCTATCTGCGCATCCGCGACTTCGCCGAGAAGTTGATGCCGCACATGGCGGATCGCATCAAGCAGCACGAGCAGACGACGCCGCTGTTCCACAGCTTTGGCATCGAGAAGGATGTCGAGGCGCTCTACCAGCCAAAGGTGGAGTTGACCAACGGCGCGTCGATCGTGATCGACCAAGCCGAGGCTCTCGTGGCGATCGACGTCAACTCCGGCAAGTTCAAGCCGGGCGCGGACCTCGACGACACTGCGTATCGCACCAACCTCGACTCGATCCCGGAGATCGTCCGTCAACTGCGACTGCGCGACCTCGGTGGGCTCATCATCATCGACTTCATCGACATGGCGCAGGAGAAGCACCGGCGCAGCGTCGAGAAGCGATTGATCGACGAGCTGCGCGGCGATCGTTCTCGCATCAAGGTTGGCCGCATCTCGCCATTCGGCATGCTCGAGATCACGCGCCAGCGCGTTGGTCCTGGGCTGAAGCGCACGGTGTTCATGCAGTGTCCGCACTGCAAGGGCGCTGGATGGTCCCGCACGATCCAGAGCAAGGCGCTCTCCGTGCTGCGCGAGGTGCGCGCGTTGCTGAACCTGAAGGGCTACTCGATGCTCCAGGTCTTCGCCAATCCGGGCGTCAACGACTACCTCAGCAACTACAAGCGCCGCCCGATCCTCGACCTCGAGGACGCGGTCGGGAAGACGGTCGTGTTCCGTCCCGAGCCGACCTACCCGATCGACGTGGTGCACTACCGCTTCTTGACCGGGGACGGCCAGCCGGCCCGTATCGCGATTCCCGCCGGACTCGGCGTGAAGGCGTAGTGCTCCGCCCGGCTCCGCGCCGGGTGGATGGATTGCGGCAAGCCGCCATCGGACGGCTCGCCGCGCCCGAATTGGAACCAACCGTTCCGACGCGGCCCTTGAAACCCCTCGGGCCGTCGTTATCTTGCCTCGCCCTTTCCCACGCCGATCCTGGCGTGGCCAACATCGAGTTTTTGCATGTACGCCGTCGTCGACGACCGCAACCAGCAGTATCGGGTCCAGGCCGGGGACCGCATCCAAATCCACCTGCACGAAGACGTGCAGGAAGGCAGCACGCTCACTTTCGACAAGGTTTGCCTCGTCGGTGGTGAGGGCCAAGGCCGCATCGGCTCGCCCTACGTCTCCGGCGCCAAGGTCACGGCCAAGGTGCTGCGGGCCGACGTGCAGGCCGACAAGGTCGTGATCGGCAAGTTCCGCCGGCGCAAAAACAGCCGTCGTTTCAACGGCTTCCGCGCCCGCTACACCGAGATCCAGATCGAGGCGATCCACGCCTGATCCCATAGAGGACTAGAGAAATGGCTCACAAGAAGGGGCAAGGCTCCACCAAGAACGGCCGCGACAGCAACCCGCAATACCGCGGCGTCAAGGCCTATGGCGGTCAGGCTGTGTCGAGCGGCTCGATCATCGTTCGTCAGGTCGGCACGAAGTTCACCCCGGGCCGCAACGTGCGTCGCGCCGGCGATGACTCGCTGTTCGCCATCGCGGATGGCGTCGTCCGTTTCCAGAAGAACCGTCGCGTTGACGTCGAGCCAGTTGCGCCTTCGGCCAACTGAGCTCCGTCTGCATCGATCGCCGCGCAAATGGTGCGGCGATTCCCACCTCTGATCTGCTGAGTTCCCATGTTCGTCGATGAACTCCAGATCTCGGTCCGCGCCGGCAAGGGCGGCGACGGCTGTGTCTCCTTCTTGCGCGACAAGAACGCCCAGCGCGGAGGCCCTGACGGCGGCGATGGTGGCGACGGCGGCAGCATCATTCTGCAGCCATCGACCCACGTGAACACGCTCTACCACCTCACGGGGTATGGGCTGTTTGCTGCAAAGAATGGCGAGCCTGGAGGCAGTAAGGACTGCTACGGCAAGAAGGCTGGCGATCTTGTGCTCGAGGTTCCGGTCGGCACCGTCGTGATCGATACCGAGCACGGCAACGTGCTGCGCGATCTCGTCGATCCGGCTGAGCCCTTCGTGGTGGCGCGCGGCGGCTTCGGCGGCCGTGGCAACGCCCGCTTCGCCACCGCCACGCATCGCACTCCGCGCGAGGCGGAGCGCGGCACGTCAGGCGAGCAGCGCGACGTGCTGCTGAGCCTCAAGCTCATCGCCGATGTCGGATTGCTCGGCTTGCCCAATGCCGGCAAGTCGACGCTCCTTGCGACCCTGACGCGGGCGCGGCCGAAGATCGCGGGGTATCCGTTCACGACGCTGGAGCCGATGCTCGGTATCGCGGAGGGGCCTGGCGGCGGCACGTTCGTCATCGCGGACATCCCGGGACTCATCGAGGGCGCGCACCTCGGCAAGGGACTCGGCGACAAGTTCTTGAAGCACATCGAACGCACGCGCCTTCTGCTGCACCTCGTCGATTGCAGTGAACTCGCGCTGCAGCCCCCTGCTGAGGCCTATCGCACGGTTCGTCAAGAGTTGGCGGCGCACTCTGAGGCACTGGCGAGCAGGCCGGCGATCGTGGTTGCGACCAAGGTCGAGGACGAAGACTCGGAGCGCTGCGCCAC
>CAIYFF010000386.1 GCA_903925435.1 uncultured Planctomycetota bacterium
GTCTGGAACGAGAACCCCTTGCGGCAGACCTTGCAGCGGAAGCGCGGGATGCGGAACGATCTGCACTGCGGTTGGTAATGACCCGCGCGGGTCCAGAAGCGGATGCCCGGCGACCGGTGGGCAGGGCAGGTTCGGTTCGGGCAGAACGGTGGAATGAACTCCGAAAGCTGCATGGACGTCTCCTCGCAAGGCGGACTTCGCCGTGCAGGAGGTAAGTGCGCGAGTACGCCGCGCGGTTACACCCAAAGTCACATTCCGCGGTGCAGTATGGCGCGGCCCTTTGGCGATGAGCCAAGGGGCCGCGTTCGTTTGCGGCAGCGAGCTGCGAACGCAACTCGCGAACTCAGCGCGGCGCGGAGTTCTTGATCGCTTCGAGTCGCTTCTGCACCTCGGCGTTGCCGGGCCGCGCCGTGTCCGCGCGCTGCAGGATCTCGAGCGCTTCGCCATCGCGCCCCGTCACGTGCAGCACGTCCGCGAGCGGCACGAGCGCTCCGAGCGAATCGGGCACGACCGCGAGCGCGCGGCGAAGATGCATTTCGGCCGCCGCCATGCGCGAAGGGTCCTGCATCAACATCGCAAGGTCGCGTTGTGCGAGGCCGCGCTTGCGCTGCACCTCGGGATCCTGAACCAGCTCCCAGCCTTCCGCCTTCTCGAGCGCTTCGTCGTAGGCGAGCAGGTCCTTCTGGCGCTGCTCCGGATTGGACCACTGCGCCATCGTGCGCTCGATCGAGTTCGCCGTCATCGCGTGCCAGCGAACGCCCGCGCAATCGACAAACACCGCCGTCCACGCAAGCGAAGCCACCAGCGCGAACTTGCCGGCGCCGGACATGGCACCGTGCGTCTTCAGCGTCGTGTGCTGGAACGTGACGTCGCGGCGACGCACGAGTCGCCACGCGAGCAACGCGAACACCGCCGTCACGATGCCAAGCCCCACCGCGAGCAGGAACGGCACGTGTTCGCCGAACCATGCGCCACGGAACGCCATCGTCGCCGTCCACGCGATCACGCCGAGCGCGATCTCTTCGGGCCACGTGAAATCCGCGCGCGCGTTGATGCGGTTCTGGCTCACGGCGAACGGCTTGGGCATCGCGAGCCCAAACGACAGCGCGTTCGTCGGACAGATGGACACGCAGTCCATGCACTTCATGCAGCCCGAATCGACGATCTGCTTGTGCTTCGCCACCTCTTCGTGGACGCGCACGTTGCTCGTGCACACCGAAGTGCAGTGGCCGCAGCCATTGCATGCGTCGCTGACCTTGATGCGCATCGGCGCGAAGCGATCGGCGATCGAGAAGAACGCGCCATAGGGGCAGCCGTGCGTGCAGAAACCCTTGGCTCCCATCCACCACACGACGAAGAAGCCGAGCACGACGAACTGCAACGTCGCCATGATCGGGCCTGGGAAACGCTCCCACAGTTCGCTCGTCGTGAAGGCCGCCTCGATCGGCGGTCGCGCCACGCCGTGCCACCAGCGCAGCAGAGGCCCTTCGAAGAACATGTGGAACGCGACGAAAAACGGCGCGAGCACGAGCAGGCGGCTGCGGATCGGGCGCGGCTTTAAGCCCATGCGGCCGAGCGCCCACGCGGAGAGATCCTGCAGCGCCACGAGGTGACACGCCCAACCGCAGAACCACCGGCCGAACACCAGCGTGCCGAGGATCGCGACCGTGAACAGGATGACGCCGGCGTTGAGTTTGCCTTCGTCGAGCAGGTAGCCAGCCTCCGACGGCTCCACCGGCGTGATGGTCGTGCCCGTGGCGAGCCACTGCACGATGTGGGCGCCGATCAGCAGGTGGACGCCAATCAGGACGTAGGCGCGTTTCCTACTGACCTTGCTGTGCGCGACCGGGCCATTCTTGGGCTTGTGCCGATCGAGCCGCGGCAGCGCGTCGAGCGGGTCGTTGCGAACGGGCAAGATCGGCATCGTCATCGAGCTTCGCAGCATACTTGCCCACCCTGAAGACGCCCGCTACCACACTCGCCCATGACCGACGCCGCAGCGACTCCCCCGTCCGACTTCATCCGCGACCGCGTGCGCGCGGACGTGCAATCCGGCAAGGTCAAGCAAGTCGTCACGCGGTTTCCGCCCGAACCGAACGGCTACCTGCACATCGGCCATGCGAAGGCGATCTGCACGTCGTTCGGCATCGCCGCGGAGTTCGGCGGCAAGTGCAACCTGCGCATGGACGACACGAACCCGGAGGCCGAGGACCAGGAATACGTCGACGGCATCCAAGAAGACGTGCGCTGGCTCGGCTTCTCATGGGATGCCCTCTACTACGCGGCCGACTACTTCGACCAGATCTACGCGTGGGCCGAGCAGCTCGTGCAGCAGGGCGATGCCTACGTCGATGAGCAGGACGCCGAGACGATGTCGAAGACGCGCGGCACCTCGAGCGCGCCGGGCGTCAACAGTCCGTGGCGCAACCGTTCGCCGCAGGAGAACCTCGACCTCCTTCGCCGCATGAAGAAGGGCGAGTTCAAGGACGGCAGCATGGTGCTGCGCGCCAAGGTCGACATGGCGCACCCCAACCTCAACATGCGCGACCCGGCGATGTACCGCATCCGGCACATGCCGCATCAGCGCGCCGGAGCCTCGTGGTGCATCTACCCGATGTACGACTGGGCGCACGGCCA
>CAIYFF010000387.1 GCA_903925435.1 uncultured Planctomycetota bacterium
AGGCCGTGCGCAAGGAACGCGAAGCCAAGCGCGCTGGCGCCGTGACGCAGAACGAAGGCATGAAGGGCGGTGTGCTCGGTTCCGACTACGTGCTGAAGGGCGTGATCCAGGATCGCGTGCAGCAGTCGGGCAAGTTGAAGAGCGCGTACTACCTCGTGACCTTCGAGTTGACGGATCTCGAGACGTCGCGGTTGATGTGGACCAACGACTACGAGACCAAGTTCGAGTCCGAGAAGTCCGTCATCACGCGCTGATCCGACGATGCCGTTCCGCGCGCTTTGCTTGCTGCTCCTCGCCACGCTGTCGGCGTGCGGGATCTCGCAGCCCGCGATCCCGGTCGCCCGCTTCACGCAGGGCGACCTCGGCGTGGTCGCGGACTTCGCGCGCAAGGAGGCGACCGCCGGCCCCGTCGAGAACCAGGCGCTGCTGTTCAACGTGCTGGCACAGTGCGAACTGCTGCAAGGCGACATCGACGCGGCGTGGCAGCACTTCGGCGCCGCCGCGCGCGTGATGGGCAACTGGCAGACGAGCGGCAGCGAGGAGTTCTCGGCGATCGTCGGCAGCGAGAGCAGCAAGGGCTACACCGGCGATCCCTACGAGAAGGCGATGAACGCCTACTACCTCGGGATGTGCTACCTGTTGAAGGGCGAGCCCGACAACGCGCGCGCCGCGTTCAAGAAGGGGATCCTCGCGGACGGCGAGTCCGGCGACGAGAAGTACCAAGCCGACTTCACGCTGCTGTTCTGGCTCGCTGGCCGCATGAGCCGCGCGATGGGATTGCCCGCGGACGCGGAGGACTTCTTCAAGGAAGCGAAGAAGGCGGATGAGTTCGCGCGCAGCCATGGCTCGCGCGGCGAGTCCAACAACCAACTGCTGCGGAGCCCGGAGATCGGCAACCTCGTCGTGCTCGCCGAAGTCGGCATGGGGCCCGAGAAGGTCGCCGCCGGCAACGAAGGCGAGCTCGCGCGCTTTCGTCCGCGTTGGTCCTCTGCGCATCGCGCGCAGGTCTGGATCGACGGCGAGTTGCGCGGTCCGACGTGGATCCTCGCCGATGTCGATTACCAAGCGCGCACGCGCGGCGGCACGGAGATGGAGGGCATTCGCCAAGGCAAGGCGGTGTTCAAGTCCATCACGCGCACCGCGGGCGTTGGCGCGCTGCTTCTCGCCGCTGGCGACACCAGCAGCACTGGCGCGCGCGACAAGGCGCTGGTCGGAGCAGGGCTGCTCGTGTTGTCGGCGCTGACCGCCGCGAAGGCGGACACGCGCCATTGGCCGACGCTGCCGTCCACGGTGCAAGGCGCTGCGTTCGACGTTGCGCCGGGGCAGCACACGCTGCGCATCGATTTCCTCTCGTCGAGTGGGCAGATCCTGTCCGACCTCACGCAAACGTGGACGGTCGACGTGCCCGAGCGCGGCGAGAGCTACTTCATCTTCCGGTCCCTGCCTCGCATGGACCGCATTCCGAGGTCCAAGCCATGAAGTCCCTTCTGCTGCCGTTCGCCGTCTCGTTGCTCGCCGTTGCGTGCAGCGCCCCGCCCTATCCTGCCTTCGCGATCGAGAACGATGCGGAAGCGACTGCGCAGGTCGTCGTCGCCGACGCGTCGCTGCAGGCTGTCGTGCGCGCTGGCCGTCCGCTCGTGGAGCGCACGCAGCAGGGCGACTTCCTCCGCGTCGTCGTGCCGATCCGCAACGTCGATGACGAGCCGATCTCGGTGCTCGTGCAGGCCGCGTTCCTCGACAACCAACGCCAGCCGCTGCCCGATGAGACCAACCGCCAAGTGCTGCTGTTGCCGCCGGGCGGAACGTCCAACTTCGAGGCAATCTCGCGCCAGTCGCGAGCGTCGGACTTCGTCGTTCGCTTGAGCTGGAACAAGTAAATCGCCGAGGGGTGCCTGCCATGCGTTGCTATCCGATCGCCATCGTCTTGCTGCTCGCGTCGTGCGCCTCGCCCTACGTGGCGCGCGTCGATGCGCCAAAGCCGAGCGCCGTGAAGGATGAGCCTGCGCAGACGCAGAAGCGCCCTGGCGCCGGCCAAGAGACGAAGGCATTCGCGCCGCGCGCTGAATTGAGC
>CAIYFF010000388.1 GCA_903925435.1 uncultured Planctomycetota bacterium
CACGATGGGCGCGAGGCAATTGGTCGTGCACGAAGCAGCGGTGACGACTCGCTCGTTGGCGAAGTCACACGACGCGTCGTTGACGCCGTAGACGAGATTGGGAACGCCGGGCACCGGGTTGGAGACGAGCACGCGCAGGCCATCCTGCTCCAGCCATGGCGCGAGCGATTCGTGCTTCTTGACCTTGCCGCTGCAGTCGACGACGAGTTGCACGCCGAGCTCGCGCCAGCGCAGTTGCCGCGGATCGGTCGTCTGCGCGACCGCAATGCGGCGGTCGCCGATGCGCAACGCGCCATCCTCGACCTCGACAGCTTGCGAGAAGCGCCCCTGCACCGAGTCGAACTCGACGCCGAGCGCGAGCGACGGAAGATCGCCCTTGGGTTCGTTGATCGCGACGACGTCGAGCCCAGAGGACACGGCAGCGCGGAGGAAGAGACGGCCCATGCGGCCGAGTCCGTTGATGGCGATTCTCATCGGGATGCAGTTCGTGAACGGGATTTGGATCCGGCGCGCGACGCGACGAACGGCCTCGCGAGCCATGCGTCGATGCGGCTCGACAGGTCGTCGCGCACCGAACGGAATGCAGCGAGCCGAGCGCTGCGCGGGCCACTGGCCGCTGCGGGATCCGGCAGCAACCATCGCTCGACGCGCGGCGCGAACGAGGCGACGTCCGTGCGCATGCGATCGGCCTCGGGGCACAGCACGATTGCGCAGGCGATCGACTCCTTGCCGAGCAGTTCGCCGAGGTCCTTTGCGCGCAGGCCCGCTGCGTCGATGCCGACCTCCGCGAGCGCAGCACGCGCCAGCGGATGGACGCGCGACGGCCGCAATCCGGCGCTGCGAGCCACGACGCGATCGCCGGCGCGATGACGCAGCAATGCCTCGGCCATCTGGCTCCGAGCGGAGTTCTCGGTGCACAAGAACAACACCATCGGCGCCACAGAAGCTTCGGCAACTCGCGCGTTCTTGCGCTGCTCGATGCGCGCCATCGGGGAAGCGCACAGGTCGGCGCGGCCCTGACAGCAGTCTTCGCCGAGGAACCACAGCAGCGCGCGCATGGCTTCGGGCACGACCGCGTAGCGGATCGTGCGGCCCTGGCGCTCGGACCGCACCAACTGCGCAGTCTCCAGGTCGCGCAAGTGGAACGACAGCGACGACGGCGCGATGCGCAGGCAGCGCGACAACTCGCCGGCAGCCAGGCCATCCGAGCCCGCTCGCGCCAGTTCGCGGAACGCCTGCAGCCGTGCTCGGTGGCCCAGCGCGCCGAACGCGCGGACCGTCATGTCGAAGTCCATGCTTCGAGAATTCTCGAAGTGTTGCCTCGCCGCAAGAGAAGACTCGGACAAGACCGCGACCTTCCGGATAGGCTCCGCAGCCTTACCGATGCGATCCACCGCCTTCTTGCTCGTCGCGCTGGCTTCGTGCCAGACGCATCTCCCCCGCCTCGAACCGCTGACGTTGCGCGACCACTTCGAGGTCGCCTACTCGGGCGATGCGGCGCCGGCGACGCTCTTGCCTGCGCAACTTCCAGCCAAGCCCGAGGCTGTTGCCGCAGCGAGCCGCGCGACGAACCTGCAGACGGTGGAGATCAAGGCGACGACAGTCGAATTGGACATCGAGGGCGCAAGGCAACTGCTTGCCGCGCTGCGCGCACAGGATGCGGAGCAGGACGAGTCCGCAACGACGGAACGGCGCCAGAGCAAGTCCACCGCGGCGATGCCGCTCGCGGCGCTCGGCGGTGCGCACCTCGATGGCGAGACCATCGAGTCGATTCTCGAACGGTTGCGCGACCGCGCCAATGTGCTGTCGTCGCCTCGCATCGCGGCGCTGTTTGGCGAAGAAGCGAAGATGTCCATCTCCGACCAACGCAGCGTGATCAGCGCGCTCGACTTCAAGGCGATGGACGCGGCGATCCTCGCCGACCCGCGCGTCGGCATGATCGAATACGGCGACGAGTTGGCGGTGCGTGCGACGGACGGAAAGGACGGCAAGCGACTGCACGTGCAATGGCGGATCTCACGCCCCGCGCTGCCGGTGCCCGTTGTGCAGACCAGCGTTGGCGCGTTGCAGACGCCCGTGATCATCCGCCACGAACTCGTCGCGAGCCCCGTCGTTGGCGAGCGCGACTGCCTCGCGTTCGCATCGCTGCCTTCCGGCTCGGAGAACACGGTGCTCCTGCTGTTCGTCGAACTCGCGCTGCTCACTGCAGAGCGTGACGCCGCGTCGAAGTGACGCAGGTCACTTCGCGGACTGCAACTCGACCAACTGCGCGCGCAGCGCTTCGTCCTGCGGATCCAACTCGACGAGCTTCTGCGCCCAAGGGATCGCATGCACTGCTCCGCGAGCCGTCGCGGTGAACGTCGCGAGCGCTTCGAGCACGTCGCGGCTCCACGGATCCCGGCGCTGCGCGGCTTCGAGCTGCAACACGGCGTCCTCCGTTCTTCCCTCGCCCGCGAGCGCCACCGCGAAGACGTAGAGGTGCCGCGCTGACGCAGTCGAACTGCGAGCAGCCTCGGCGAGCATCGCCATCGCTTCCTCGCGTCGCCCTGCGCGAACGAGCAGGAGCCCGAGCGCGTGCTGCAATGGAGCCTTCTCCCATGC
>CAIYFF010000389.1 GCA_903925435.1 uncultured Planctomycetota bacterium
CGAAGCGAGGCGAGACGGGAGAGCGTGCGGGGGACTGGCGGCGGGCGCAACCGCAGGAGGGAGGTCAGCTCCCTAGACGGCGCGCCGCAGCCAGCCCCACGGGTTGCGTGCGCGCAGGATAAACGCGACGGCGACAAACTCCGGTCGATCCAGAAGTTGGGATGTCGGCACAGCTGGGCGATCCAGCAGAGGACTACCGGGAGGCCAGCAGCAGGAGCGCCGGGAACTTGCACGGGCGATCCCGAGGAAGAAAACTCCCGCAACCGTGTAGCAGCGGGCGGACCCCACGCAAAAGGACGGCAACCTCTCGTCGACCCTCCACCATGAACCCTTCGCACTCCGCACAATCCGCCAACGCCGCCTACCGCCGCTTCTGCGAACGTCGCGACCCTTCCGGGATAGCAGAACTGTTCGACATCGCCGCAGCAGACCTGCGTCGCACCGCGATGCACCTCGTCGGCGATGCCGCCACCGCGGACGATCTCGTGCAAACGACGTTCATGTGCGCGATCGAGTCGCGCACGTTCAATCCGTCGCGCGACGTGCTGCCCTGGCTCGCGGGCATCCTGAAAAACCAGGCGAGCCTCGTGCATCGGCGCCGCGCGAAGAGACTCGATGCGGAACGTCTTCGCCTCGAACCGTGCGAGGACCCGTCGGTAGCCGCAAGCGAATGGGAGACGCAGCGCGAGGTCGAGAACGCGATCGCGCAACTCAACGACGTCTATCAACCGGTCGTGCGCCTCCATCTGGTGCACGGCCTCGAAGCAGGCGCGATCGCAGAAACTCTCGGAAGGCCGGGCGGCACGGTGCGCACGCAGTTGATGCGTGGGCTCGAGAAGCTGCGCGAACTGCTGCCCGTCGGAATCGCCGGGGCTGTCGCGGGTTTGCTGCCCACGATGGGAACCGCAGCGGTTCGCACTGCAGTTCTTGCAGCGGCGGGCGCAACGGCCGCTACGACCACCACTGCCGCTGCCACATCGACGGTTTCTTCGTGGAGCGGAGGCCGACTCGCAGTCGCAGCATTGCTGCTCACGGCTGCGGTCGCAGCGCCGTTCGTATGGCCGAGCGACGACGTCGAGGCGCCACACACGGTCACGGCAACCGCGAGCGCAACGGTGCGCGTCGTGCCGGCAGCGGGATCTCTCGCGGAGAAGGACGCGAAGCAGCAGACAGAGACGGCGAGCGATCGTCGCCAAGTCGCGCCAATGGCCAGCGCGGACATGCAGCGCCCCTTCGAAGCGAGAGGCATGGTGCGCGACGAAGAGGGCAGACCCGCCGCGGACGCGGAGGTCTTCGGCTTCGTCGCCGATCGCCCGTTCTTCGACGGCACGGGCTTCGCGCCGCCGCCGGCCAGCACCGCACGCACAGATGCGAACGGCCGCTTCGCGCTCGTGATGCCGACGGAGGAGTGCTACCTCGTCGCGCGCGCCCCGGGCCGCTTCTGCGCAGCCGCCGTCAGCGGAGTCGCCAAGGGGCGGGCGTTCGTCGATGGCATCGAGTTCGACCTCGTCCCGACGTCGAAGCTCGTCGGCAAGGTCGTTGACGAGAAGGGCCGAGGCTTGGATCGCATCGGGATCACGACGAGCAGTAGGACTGTGCGTGGACCTGGCAATGTGCTGCCGATCCCCGAATTCCTGCGAGCGGAACTGCCTCGCATCCAGATCACGTCCGATGCAGCGGGCGCGTTCGAGGCCGAAGTCGTGCCCACGGAGTCCTATGAATGGCAAGCGCAGGCCGAGGGATTCGTTGCCGCGAGCGTCTCACACCGCGGAATGGACGGCCCGCTTCGCATCACATTGCGCAAGGGAGCAACGGTCCGCGGCGTCGCGTTTCGAGCAGATGGGTCGCCTGCAGCTGGCGCCATTGCTGCAATCGCCGACGAAGGAGGTCCACGGACTCGCTGCGATGCGAGCGGACGCTTCGAGTTGCGCGGCTTGAAGGAAGGCACCCAGCACGTCCTGCTGCTCGAGGACGAGAAGTCTGCAATCCACTGCACCGAGCTCAGCGACTTCAGCCGCGAAGTGCGAGTCCAGCTCGAAGCGCCCCGCACGCTCGCGGTTCGAGTCGTCGACAGCGCAGGGATGCCCGCAGCGGGAGCCTTCGTTCGCATCCGCGGCGAACGCATGACCGGACCCAAGCGCTACGCGGGGATCGAACCAACGTGGGAATTCGCGCATCGCAGGTCCAGCACGACGACGGATGACGACGGATCGTTCGCGATGCAGCGGCTCTACGACGGCATGTTTGCGATCGAGGTGCGGCTGCCGGGAACGAATGCACTTCTTCCACTCGGCTCGCATCGAGCCGGACTTCCGCTTCGCGAGTTCCGGCTTGCACAAGCGCTCGCAAGCAGCGCGACACTGCGCGGACGCGCAATCGACGCGACGACGGGCGTGGCGCTCTCGAGCCTCGAACTGGTCGTGATGCAACGCTTGGATGGCGGCTCCTGGAGCGGCCAATCCCACACGCCGAAGCTCGCAGACGGGACCTACGCGCTTGTCGGCATGAACGTCGGCGCGTCGCGCATCACCGCACGAGCCGACGGCTACGCGGAGATGCCCGCTGTCGAGGTCGATCTGCGCGCAGGGCCACAGACGCTCGACGTCGTGCTGGCGCCCGTGCGGACGCTGGAGGTCGACGCCTATGTCGAAGGCATCGCGGCGAACGGAACCGTCCGGATCTTCGACGCCGACGGCGCGACGCGAATGCTCGGCAGCGACCGAACGGGCAGGAGCGACCGCCAACCCATCGTGGACGGCAAGGCCTTGCTGCACGGAATCCCCGCTCTGCGTGTGCGCGTGTCGGTCGAATGCGCATCCGCAGCGCCAGCAGAGCAGTGGGTAGACCTCTCCGGCACTGGCCCGCATCGCGTCCGCTTCGACCTCGTACGAGCCGAGCCACAGGCAGTTGCTGCGCCGAAGCCGAGGTTCGAACTGGGTGTGGTCGTGATGTTCGGGGCCGATGCCTCCGTCGAACACGAGGCACCCGCGGCGTTGGATGCGCAGTGGCTTCGTCGCATCCAGGCCGACCCGCGCGTCAGCATGCCGGACAAACCCATCGACCTCGTCGTCCTCGACATGCAAGGCCGGACACTCGCCACGAGTCGCATCTCGCTGGCAGCCGGCACGGATCCCGCGACGAATCTGCCTCGCACAGGCTACTCGTCGGATTCGCGCATGGCCGACGGAGTCACCATCTCCTCGCCGTCGAACTCGGCAGCCGGAGCCG
>CAIYFF010000390.1 GCA_903925435.1 uncultured Planctomycetota bacterium
CGCGTACGCCCCCTTCGTCTAGCGGCCTAGGATCCGTGGTTCTCAGCCATGTGACAGGGGTTCAAATCCCCTAGGGGGTACCAATCGCCCGGCAGGCTTGCCTGCCGGGCGTTGCCTTTTCTGGAGGTCGACTGCGATGGCATGGTTCCGCCGCGAAGACCAGGAAGACCGCGAGCTGCACGGCTTGTCGCCCTGGGCTGCACACAGCCGTTCGGCCGGCGGCCGCCGCATGCCGGAAGAAGAGGACACGCTGCGCACTGCGTTCCAGCGCGACCGCGACCGGATCATCCACAGCACGGCATTCCGCCGGCTCCAGGGCAAGACGCAGGTCGTGGCCGCGTTCGAGGGCGACCACTACCGATCGCGCCTCACCCACTCGCTCGAGGTCTCCCAGATCGCGCGCAGTGTCAGCAACGCGCTGCGGCTCAACAGCGACCTGTGCGAGGCGATCGCGCTCGCGCACGACCTCGGCCACCCGCCGTTTGGCCACGTCGGCGAGCACGCGCTCCACGAGTTGATGGATGGCCATGGCGGCTTCCGCCACAACGCGCAAGGAGCGCGCACCGTCGACCGGCTCGAAGACCGCTACGGATCCGGCCTGGGCCTCAACCTGACGCTCGCGCTGCGGCGCAGCCTGCTCAAGGGCTCCGTGCCCGATGGGTTCCCGCTGTCGAGCGACCTGCTGCCCAAACAACCGCCGCCGCTCGAGGCGCACGTCGTCGACCTCTGCGACAAGATCGCCTACCTAGCGCACGATCTGGACGATGGGCTGCGAGCTGGTTTCTTCGCACTCGACGCGGCCCGCGAACTGCGTCTCTGGAAGGAAGCCGAAGGGCTCGTTGGCACGCAGTTGCGCCACCGCGTCGTGAGTCGCATCACGGGGCTCCTCACCACCGACCTCGTCGAAACGACCGAATCTGCGCTGCGCCATCGGCATCCCAAGGGCGAGCCTCCGCGCATCCGCCACTCCGACGCGCGCACGGTCGGGGCCAACGAGTTGCTGGAGTTCTTGCGCGAGCGCTTCTACCGCAACGAGCGCGTGCTCACGGTCATGAACGAAGGTGCTTCGCAGATCCGGACGCGGTTCCAAGAACTGCTGCAGGATCCATCGGCCCTGCCCGACGGGCATCGCATGCGCATCGAGCAGGATGGATTGCGCCGCGTCGTCTGCGACTACATCGCCGGCATGACGGATCGATACCTGATGCGGCGCGTGTGAGCGAAGTGCTCGGGCGGCGATTGCCTCAGGCCTTCGGCTTCTCGAACACCACCACGGCGTCCATCGGGCCACTGCGATCCGCGCCCGAGATCCACGAACGCAACCGTGCGACGATCCGCCGCCACGGCGATCGCCGCGGCAACGTCGTCGGATCGTCGTAGCTCGCCACGACATCGAGGCCTGCTTCGCGCCCCATTCGCTCGAGCAACGCGCGCGGATACGGCCGCACGTGCGTCGGATCGAGCCAGAACACTTCCTCGAGCACGATGAGGTTGCGCACGTTCGGTGTGGCGATGAGCAAGCGGCCGCCGGGCTCCAACACGCGCGCGCACGCGGCAATCAGCGCCATCGCCGCAGCGCCATCGCAGTGCTCGACGACGTGCGCGAGCAACGCACCGGAGAACTTGCGCCGCTCCTCGTAGAGCCGCTTCAACAACACCGACGCATCGCCATGCACAGCAACGTGCCCACGCGCAACGCACGCGGCGACCGCGTCGGCACTCGCGTCGAGGCCGAGCCCCTCGATGCCGCGCTCCTTCAGCAGGTCAAGGAACCGGCCCTGGCCACAGCCGACGTCGAGCACGTTCGTCGCAGCAGGAAAGTGCGCGAGGTAGGAGCGCTTCGTCGCGAGATCGCTCGCCGCGTCCACGAACGGGTCCGCAATGCGCGCGAGGTCGCGCGGCGTGTCCTTGTGCGGATCGAAGGGGCGCGGCATCGCGCGGACGCTACGTGGCGACGCATCGCGCCGCCACGCTTGCTTCGATCGCCGCGAACGCGGCTCACGCCGCGCCGCGAGGCAAGCGCGCAACAGCGGGATCCGCCGCTGCGCGCGAGAAACCGCTCAGTAGCGGTAGTGGCCCGGCTTGAAGGGGCCGTCCGCCGAGACGCTGAGGTACTCGGCCTGCTTCTTCGACAGCTTCGTGAGCTTCACACCGAGCTTCTCGAGGTGCAGGCGCGCGACCTTCTCGTCGAGGTGCTTCGGCAGCACGTAGACCGC
>CAIYFF010000391.1 GCA_903925435.1 uncultured Planctomycetota bacterium
GCGCACGCTGTATTGGCGGCACATGAACCTGCGCCGGATGATGGCCAACTGGAACGAGCCGGGCCCCACCGCGGTGCTCGAGCACGGCGCCAATCCAGGCCTGATCTCGAGCTTCACCAAGCAGGGCCTGCTCGACATCGCCAAGAAGTGCCTCGCGCAGAAGAAGTTCACCGGCGCGGCCGCTGAAGAGGTCGCACACCTCGCCAAGAAGCGCATCTTCAACGAGCTGGCCTGGAAGCTCGGCGTGAAGGTCATCCACTGCAGCGAGCGCGACACGCAGATCACCAACGACCCCAAGAAGGTCGACGAGTTCGTCAACACGTGGTCGATCGAAGGCTTCCGCGAAGAAGGCACGACGACCGCGGAGATGGGCTGGGGCACGCACGAGAAGGAGCTGCCCGACCTCGCCTACGAGCACGAAGAAGGCCCGAAGAACCAGATCTGCCTCGCGCGGATGGGCATGAACACCTGGGTCGTGTCGTGGGTCCCCGACTACACGATCCACGGCATGGTCGTGCGCCACGGCGAAGCGTTCTCGCTGTCGGACCGCCTCACGGTGTGGCAGGACGGCAAGGCGGCCTATCGCCCGACCGTTCACTACGCCTACTGCCCGTCCGACTCGGCGATCGCGTCGCTCAACGAGCTGCGCGGCAACGACTACAAGGTGCAGAGCAACCTGCGCATCCTGTCCGACGAGATCATCGACGGCAGCGACATCCTCGGCGCGCTCATCATGGGCCACCCGCTGCAGTCGTGGTGGGTCGGCAGCGCGCTCGACATCCACACCGCGCGCAAGCTCGTGCCCGGCCAGAACGCGACGACCGTGCAGGTCGCGATCTCGGTCGTGTCAGCGGTGTGCTGGATGATCGAGAACCCCAAGCGCGGCGTGATCTCCCCCGAGGACCTGCCGCACGAATACGTGCTCGGCATGGCCAAGCCATGGCTCGGCAAGTTCATCTCCAAGCCAGCCGACTGGAACCCGCTGAAGCACTACACGAACGCGTTCGTAGGCCACAACAATCCGGCCATCGATCGCGAGGACCCCTGGCAGTTCAAGAACTTCCTCATCACCGAGGCCGACTGAGTCCATCTCCATTCCATGATCACCAAGGCCCGCCTCAAGCAGCTCGCCGCAGAACACGGCACGCCCCTCTTCGTCGTCGACCACGACCAACTCCGCGAGAACTTCGCGACGTTCCGCAAGTACCTGCCGCGCGTGCAGCCGTACTACGCAGTCAAGGCCAACAGCGATCCGGCGATCGTGCGCACGCTCTACCAAGAGGGCGCATCGTTCGACGTCGCCTCGATGCCTGAGTTCTTGAACGTCTACCAGAACATCGCGCACCTCCCGCAGAAGGAGCGTCAGGCGTTCATCTGGGACAAGATCATCTACGCCAACCCGATCAAGGCGATCGAGGCACTGCAAGAGCTGGACAAGTACAAGCCGCTCGTCACCTTCGACAACATCGCCGAGCTGGACAAGATCCAGAAGTACGCGCCCAACGCCGGCGTCGTGCTGCGCCTCAAGGTGCCGAACACCGGCGCGATGGTCGAGCTGTCGAGCAAGTTCGGCGCGTCGCCGGGCGAAGCGGTGGACCTGATCCTCGCAGCGCACGAGCGTGGCCTCGTTTGCGAAGGCCTGTCGTTCCACGTCGGCTCGCAGACGACCAACGTCGAGAACTACGTGCAGGCGATCAGCCTCGCGGCGAGCGTGTTCGAAGAAGCGAAGGAACGCGGCTACACCAAGATGAACCTGCTCGACATCGGCGGCGGTTTCCCCGCGCCGTACGACGAGACGGTCAAGCCGTTCCAGGAGCTGGCGGCGATTCTCAACCGCGAACTCGATCGCCTGTTCCCGAAGGACGTGCAGATCGTCGCCGAACCGGGCCGCTTCATGGTCGCAACGGCCGCCACCGCGGTCAGCAAGATCATCGGCAAGGCCATCCGCGACGGGAAGCTCTGCTACTA
>CAIYFF010000392.1 GCA_903925435.1 uncultured Planctomycetota bacterium
CGCATCGCGAGCACGGGCAGGAAGCGATACAGCTCGCCGTAGACGCTGACTTCCTCGAGCACCTGCTTGCGGAAGCCGCGCGTGCCCGAATTAAGGTCGTGGTAGGGCATGCCCATCACGACGCGCAGCATGAAGTTGAACAGGCGCGACTGCAGTTGGTTGAGCCACGGATCGACGCGTGGCGTGCGCCATGTCGCGACGCAGTCAGCGCCCGCTTCCAGCGCGGCCAACACCTTCAGCACGTCCTCTGGCTCGGTCTGCAGGTAGGGCGGAACGTTGACGATGTAGACGCCGTCGGCGCGCGCGACGCCTGCGGACAGCGCGATCGACTCACCGAGACCGCCGCCCTGCAAGCGCACCGTTTTGACGGGACACGGCAGCTTGATCTGTTCGAGGTGGCGCTCCACTTGGCCGACGGGCCCGTCGAGCACGAGCACGAACTCGCAGCGGTAGCCACCCTTGCTCAGCGCGTCGTAGAGCGCTGGCAACACCTTGTGCGGCTGCGCCTCGGCGGAGCCGATCGGAACTACGACAGAAACCAGTCCGTGGTCGCTCATCGACTGGCCTCCCGTGCCGTCACCGAGATGCGTTGCCGGAAGAACCGCGAAACCTTGATCTGCAATTCTGCGAGGAAGCCAAGCAAGAACACGTTGCCCGCGACCAAGAACGCCACTGCGCCCGCGGCCACTGCGGCAAGGTCATAGGACTCGAACCAACGCCAATCGCCATCGCCCGTGACCTTGACGAAGCCCAGCGTGAACAGCGCGGGCGCCACGAAGAACAGCGGCAGCGACAGCAACAAGAACCAGCGGATCGGGTGCGCCGCGAAGTTGATCAGCATCTTGATGCCGATCAGGTCGGCGAGCACGCGGAAGATGCGCCCAAGCCCGTACTTCGACTTGCCTGCGCGACGCGGATGGTGGCGAACAGGCAGTTCGGTGATGCGCGCGCCGATGCCGACGCCCAACGCGGCCATGAATCGATGCATGTCGGAATACAGGTGCAGCGTTCGCACGACCCAGCCGCGATACGCCTTCAGCGAGCAGCCCGTGTCGTGGATGCGGGCGCCAGTGACGCGCGCGATCAACATGTTCGCGAAACGACTCGGCAGCAAACGGGTGACCGCGCGATCTTGCCGATGTTTGCGCCATCC
Source organism: uncultured Planctomycetota bacterium (assembly GCA_903925435.1). Lineage (GTDB taxonomy): Bacteria > Planctomycetota > UBA1135 > UBA1135 > UBA2386 > SXPK01. Next base: position 1,154 of record CAIYFF010000392.1, read on the forward strand.
GCAGACGACGTCGAATCCATCGTCGATGCGTTCGAGCAGGCGCCCGATGTCGGCCGGATCGTTCTGCAGGTCGCCATCCATCGTCACGACGATGCGGCCCCGCGACTTCTGGAAGCCCGCGGCCATCGCGGCGGTCTGCCCATAGTTGCGACGGAAGAACACGAGCCGCAGGTGTGGGTCGCCCGCCGCCAGCGCGCGCATCAGATGACGCGTGCCATCGCGACTGCCGTCGTCGACGAACACGATCTCGTAGGTGCGCCCAAGGTCGCGCAACGCCCATGTCAGCGCGGAATGCAGCGGCAGCAGGTTGTCGCGCTCGTTGTAGATCGGGACCACCACGCTCACGTCGGGCGCGGGCGCTTCGCTGCGACGCGGATCAAGCGCCGGGGGCGCAAGTTGGGGATTTCGCTGGGCCGGATGCATCGCGCGCGAGGCTAGAGGAGAGTCATCGTGGCCGAGGCCAGCGCGGCCGCAAGCGCGGACAGCACGATCCACAGCGCAATGCGCCGACGCGAGCGACGCGACTTCGCAAACGGGCCTTCGAGCACGGCCCCGAACGTCCCAGGCAGCATGCGCTCCGCAGCGGCGTAGTCCCCGCGCCGGATGTGCTCCAACGCGCTCGCGACGCGGCCAGGCAATTGCTCGTCGAGACCTAGATCCGACACGAGATCGCGGACCGTGAGCCCTTTGAACTCGCGCCGCAACTGCACGTCGAGCTGTGTCGCCGCCCCATCGCCGCGCAACGGTCCGCCCCATGCGATGGGCGCATCGCCGTAGCCGCGGCGGCCTTGCTCGTCCGGAGGTTCTGCGCCGTCGTTGTGCACCGATCCTCTATCGGCCGCAAATGCGCCTCTTCTCCACGCCCCGTGCAGGCTTGCCAAACCTCGGCTAGTCTCGTTGCGAGCTTCGCACCTTCGATCTTCCAACCCGAGACCTCACAGGAACTTGCACGATGGACCGCCCGCTGTGCCTCGGCCTCTGTGGCCGTGAGGATTCGGCGTTGCTCGCCGAATTGCAGCGGCTGCCCGGCAAGGTCACGACGCGCGCATTCGACAGCATCTATTCCGCGATCGCATCGCTCGCGTCCTTCGAACCAGACGCGGTGTTCGTGCTCACTTCTTCAGGCGATGTGCCCGAGGAACTCGCCGGTGCCATACGAGCGCTTCTCGCGTTGCGACCACAGTGCGCAGTCGTGATCGTGGCGGCGCGCGAGCGCGAACTGTCGTTCGCCCCCATCTGCCAGCGAACGCGCGCGCACCTGCTGCTCGAGCCGTATGGACCCGCGCAGTTGCTTGCGACGCTCGACCAGGCGCTGAGCTTGGGGGACCGACCGCGAACCGAAGCGTTCCTCGATCTCGTGCACGGCGTGTCGGACGAGATCAACAACCCGCTGATGTTCTTGATGGGCCATCTGCAGTTGCTGCAGCTGCAACTCGATCCGCAGCGCGATCGCGACGCACTGGAACAGATCAGCGCAGCGCTCGGCGGGGCCCAACGAATCCACGAGACCACGGAGCGCATGCGCAGAATCGAAGCCGCGGCTGCTGGCCCGCGGCGCGCCGATCCGTTCGATCTCTGGACCGAACTATCGTCGGCGCTGCGAGAACACCGCGGCAAGGGCGACCCGATGGCGATCGTCCGCGAGCCTTCGGACGGCGCATTCGCTGTCGCGGGCGACCCAGAGATCCTGCGTGCAGCGCTCGCGTCGGTGGCGGCGCTCGCGTTCGAGTTCCGCGACGGCGGCAGCGAAGCGCACTTCGTGCTCACGCGCATCGAAGCCGGCATCCGGGTTCGCCTGTCGCTGCGCGGCCCGGCGCTGGCGGACTGGAGCATGCCGCGCACCTACGAGCCGTACTATCTGTGCCGCGCGCTGCGAGGGTCCACCCTTGGCTTGTCGCTCTTCCACGTGCAGGCGGCAGCGCACGGCCATCGCGGCCGAGCGACGGCGCGGCGGCTGCCCGACGGCGCCGTGGCGATCGACGTCGAATTGCCCCTCCGCTGACGCCGCGGGTCCCATTCCCAGGACGGCTCTAGGCAGAACGCCGTCGTTGCCGATGGATGGACCGTCTGCATTCGCAGACTGTCACCATGGCCAAGGTCCTCGTCGCAGACCCCGATCCCCAATCCCAGGATGCGCTGCGCGCAGCGCTCGCGTCCGCGGGCCACTCCATGGAGATCGCGCCTTCGACCAAGGACGCGGTGGCGGCAGTCGACGAGGGCGGCATCGACCTGTTGGTCTGCGACGCAGACATGAGCGATCCGCCGATCGGCGATCTGCTCGCGGATCTACGCGCGCGGCGACCGGAGACGGCAGTGATCGTCACCACCGCCTTTGGCTCCGTCGATGACGCGGTGTGCGCGATGCGGAATGGCGCGGCCGACCTCCTGCGCAAGCCATTCCGCGATGAGCAAGCGCGCCTTGCGATCGAGCGCGCCATCGAGCGCGCGCAGCTCGTGCGTGAGAACGAAGACTTGCGCCACGCGCTCGACGATCGCGTCCAGCTCGGCAACCTGATCGGCGAAGACCCGCGCATGCAGGCGATCTTCAAGACGGTGCGCGCCGTCGCGGACACCCGCACCACCGTGCTCGTCACCGGCGAGTCGGGCACCGGCAAGACCGTCGTGGCGCGCGCGCTGCACGCGATGAGCGCTCGCCGACACGGCCCGTTCGTCGAGGTCAACTGCGGCGCGATGCCGGAGACGTTGCTGGAGTCCGAGTTGTTCGGACATGTCCGCGGCGCATTCACCGGCGCTACGCGCGACAAACCCGGCAAGTTCGAAGCGGCCAACGGCGGCACGATCTTTCTGGACGAGATCGGCACCAGCTCGCCCGCGTTTCAGGTGCGCCTGTTGCGCGTGCTGCAAGACCGCATCCTCGAGCGCGTCGGCGACAACAAGACGATCGAGGTCGACTGTCGCATCGTCCTGGCAACCAATCTCGATCTCGAAGCTGCGGTGCGGCAAGGCCGCTTCCGCGAGGACCTCTACTACCGCATCAACGTCGTCTCGATCGAGATGCCGCCGCTGCGCCAACGCCGCGAGGACGTGCCAGCGCTTGCGATGCACTTCCTGCGCCGCTTTGCGAAGGACCACGGCAAGAAGGTCGAGCGCTTCGCGCCCGCTGCGCTCGCAGCGCTGCGCAATGCGAGCTGGCCTGGCAACGTGCGCCAACTGGAGAACGTCATCGAACGCGCCGTCGTGTTCGCGCAAGGAACTGGCATCGACCTCAAGGACTTGCCGCCCAACCTGGTCGAGGCTGCGGCTGCCGCCGCGGCAGCGACCACTGCGCTTGCAACGCCGCCCGTTCTCGCCGACGCGCCGGTGACGCCGCTACGCAGCGCGCTCGAGGACGCCGAGAAGCGCATCCTCGAACACGCGCTCGTTCACTGTGGCGGCAACCGCGAACGCGCCGCCAAGGCGCTTGGAATCAACCGCAGCACGCTGTTCGCGAAGCTGCGCCGACACGGAGTCCGCTGATGGCCGGTATCCGACAGCGCCGCAAAGACGGCACATACCTCGTGACCTCAGCCTGTCCCCGCATTGCGGCTCCGCGTATGAGAGGGAACCTCACATGATCCGTCGCAGCCTACTACTCCTCCTGGCGCTCGTGATCCTGGCCGTCGCCTTCACGGCCGGTTACTCGCTGCTCCCTGTCCGCAAGCCAGAGGACCTGCTGTCCGACGCGCGCGCACTGCTGGGCCGCGGGCAAGCGCTCGAGGCAGTGAAGCTCCTCGACCACAGCGCATCGAGTCCCGCGATCGCTCGATCGGCGGACCTTCGCCGAGACGTCTGGCGCCTTCGCCTGCAAGCCCATCGGGCCCTCGAGGTGCCAGCTCGCGCGCTCGAGGACATCGAGAACCTGCTCCAAGACGGCGATCCGAGCCTCGGCCTGCAGATGGATCGCATCTACTACCTCGCCAAGATGGGCCGCGGCGAAGACGCGCGGACTGCGGGCTTGGAGTTCGTGAAGCTCAATCCCAACGTCGGCCGCGGCCGCGAGCTTGCTGGCGAAGCCTGCAAGGTGGCCTACTCCGCGCAACTGCGCGAAGCAGCGGCGCGCCTTCGCTCGGAAATCGGCTTCGAGGACGAGCGCGAAGCGGTCGCTGCGATGCTGGAGATGCTGTACCGCCCCGAAGGCGATCCTTCGGTTGCAGCAGCCAAAGACCGCCTCTCCAGCTTCTATGCCCGCGAGAGCCGTTTGGCCCAGGCTTGGCCAGCGCTGCATGACCAACTCGCGCTGCTGCGCAGCCGGATCCAAGAGGCTGGACAACTGTTCGAAGGCGCGCTGGAGATCGCAGGCAAGGACGAACAGCAGCGCACCGGCCGGGTCGCCGCGGCGTTCCAAGGCGTCGCCTCCTCGCGGCAGCAGGCAGGACGCATCGACGACCTCGAAGCACAGTGTGAGATCTACCTCGGCATGTTCTCGCACCGGTGGCGCACGGACGCCGCGGTGGTCGCAGCAGCCGCTCGCTATCGCGACGGTCTGTACGAATCCGCAGTCGAGATCGCAGAGCGACTGGCGCCGATGAAGTCCTTCGGGGCGGATCTGGCGGCCCAGAAGTTCACACCCGGCATCCGGTCGCTGCTGCTCACACGCATCCTCTCGCTCTACCAACTCGGCCGCGCGGACGATCTGGGCGCACTCGCGGCGGTGCTCGGCCCGCTCGCGGAGAAGAACCGTCCGCTGATGGCGTTGCCGAACCTCGCGTGGGGACTCGTGTACACGCTGCGCGACATGCGGGATCACCGCACCGGAGCGCTGGCGTGGATGACCGATCTGCTCATGCTCGAGCCCGCGCCGCAGGACGACGAGGATCCGCTCGATCTGCTGATGCCGCTTCGCCTGAAGAGCGCAGCTGCAGACGGCCAGGCGCCGCTAGAGCAACTCGCAGCCGTGGACAAGTGGATTGCCGCGCGCCCATCCAACCCGATGCCGCTCGCCACGCGCGCGCGTATGCAGTTGGAGTTCGGCCAGGATGCGGCCGCGATGGCAACGGCGAGCGCGATCCTGCAAGAGCGACCGACGGACGAGAGCGCGCTACGCACGCTCGCGGATGCAGCCGACCGCGCCTACAAGGCATCGCAGCAGGACGGGGTTTCGCTGCTGATGCAGTGTTTGCAACGCAACACGGATCGCCCCGACAGCCCGCCCACTCCGATCTGCTACCTGCTGTGTGGTGAAGCAGCGCTGAAGCAGCAGCACGCCTGGATTGCGCTGACCTGCGCGCGGCTCGCGGCCGATCGCTTCCCGTGGTCCGTCTGGCCGTTCTTGCTCGAAGCGAAGGCGCAGCGGATGTCGGGCCGGCACGACGAGGCGATCGAAACCGTTGATCGCCTCCTCGCACGCCACCCAGATTGCGTCGAAGCCGTGCAGTTGGCGTTCTCACTCCGCATCGAACACGGTCGCCCCACGCGCGAAGTGCTCTCGCTTGCGATCCCGTCGATCCCCGAGTCGATGCAAGTGCTGACCGAAGCGCTGCGTTGCGCGGTCGAAGATGGCAGCCCATCTGCAGCGCCCCTTGCCCAACGAGCTGCGTCCTTGCCCAACGCCGATGCCGACACGCTCGGACTCGTCGCGGTCGCATACGCAAAGCAACGGAGCGCAGCGGAAGGCTGGGCGGCGTTGGACAAGGCCCTTGTGGCGCCCAAAGCCAACGATCCGTCTAGCGCCGATGCGCTGTTGTCGGCGACGCTCGCCTGCATCGAGGCAGAGAAGCTCTCGCGCAAGGACGAGGAGCTCGCGGACATCGTTGCCAAGCGGATGACGAACATGCGCTTCTCGGGCCCAGAAGCTGGCGAGAAGATCGCCAACTCAGCTCGGACGCTCGCTGACGCAAAGTTGCCAGCCACCGCGAGCCGACTGCTTGCTGCGGCATTGGCCATGGACGATGCCATCGAAGTTCGCAGCGGCGCCACGCATGAGCTCGCCGGTCGACTCGCGCTCCAACTTGGGCGACTTGCGGCGGCGCGCGAAAGCCTCACAGCCGCAGTGAGTTTTGTGGACGGAACCGAGTCCGCGGAGCGGCTTGCCCGAATCGAGTGGATCCACGGAACGCCTGGTCGCGCAATCGCCGCGTTGGCGGCGGCTACGAAGCTGACCGATCCCGCGCTGGCTCTGCTGCTCGGATCGGCGGAGGCGCTGCGCCTCACCAAGGAGCGGATCGCCGCCGATCCCGAGGACCTGCTCGCAGCCGTTCCCTTCGCGCTGATTAGCGCGCCCAGCACCGATGTGCTGGCGAACGAACTGCGCCAAGGCTCGGTGCAGGCACAGCGCAACGCGCTGCTGGCCTGCACGCAACTCGAAGATGAGCTGCTGGAGAAGACCGCTGTGGAAGCAGCGAGCACTGCGCACAGCCAGATGCCACGTTCGTTGCTGGCGGCGCTTGTGCACGCGCGCGCGCTGCATCGCACAGGCGACGGAGCGAGCGCTGCAAACGTGCACGCGGCCCTGTACGACGAAGGTCGGCGCACCTCGCTGCTGTGGACCGAAGTCGCACGTTGCACCCTCCGCGGCGGATATGAGCCACCGCGAGCCATTCTGGCGGAGTTGCGCGTGATGGTGGCAAAGCAGCCGGGCGCGCTTCGTCTCGAGGTGCTGGCGATGCTCGCGTGCCGCGCTGCCGCGGACGCAGAACGACTCGGACAACCCGACGTAGCGCTCGGCATCTACGCCGACGCGTGGCGCTTCCAACCCACGCTCACGGGCGCGACGGTTGCCGACGCAGAGCGGCTGCGCGCGGCGGGACGCAGCACTGCGGCGGTCGAACTCCTCCACAAGTTGCGCATCGACGCCAAGGAGAACGACCGCGACACGATTGCCAAGGCTCTCTATCGAACGGCGATCGAAGCGACCCCGTCGATGCAGCCCGCAGCGGTCGCGGCCTTGCGCACCGCTGCTGCAGCCGACCTGCTCGCGGGCACAGGCGCTGGCGAGGCATTCGCGTTCTTGCTGTCGGACAAGACTGCATTCGCATCGATTCCAGTCGAGCCAGCGTTGGCGCTGTCGGCCGCCGCAATGCAGGCTGCGTGCACCGGCAAGGCTGAATGGCCCCATGCCGAGTCCGCGATCCTCGCCGTGCGTCAGCGACTCGGCGCAGCAGGCGCATTGGAATTCGTGGAGCGCAACGTTGCTGGGTATCCATCGATTCCGGCGCTGTGGATCCGCCGGGCCGACCTCCGCATCGAACTCGGCCACGCGAACAATGGCATCGCCGATGCAAGGCGCATGCTGATTCTCGCCCAGGACGTCGATGCGACGTTGGAGTTCCTCACGCTCGCCGCATCAACCCGTCGCTCCACCAACGCAGACCGCGACTTGTTCCTGGCGCTGCCGCCCCAGTCCCATCAGACCCCCGCTGGAATGCTGGCGGCAGGGATGCTCGCTCTGCGCGCCGGCCGCCCGGATGACGCCGAACGACTGCTGGCTGCGGCTTCCACCCTCGGTCCGCGCGCGCTCTACGCGCGGGCGCTCGCAAACCTGATGCGTGGAACGCCAGAAGCGAAGGCCACGGCCCGCACGATGTTCGAATCGCTGCAGCGCGACTACCCGAGCAACTCGCTCGCGCGGAACGCAGGCAGCTTCGCGGTCCAGCTCTCGCCGAACTGATCCAACGCGGACGACACCGTGGTGAAGCGGAAATCGCCGAGCAAGCGATCGAGCTTCGCCATGGTCTTGCGAAGGTTCACGTAGTGGCGGAAGCCGCGGAGTCCGCCAAGGGCTTGCCGCGGCTGCTCGGGATCGACTTCCCAAGGATGCAGATAGACGCAGCCAGGATTGCCGCGTTGCTCCTGCTGCCGCAACCCACGTCGCAGCAACGCGAGCGGGAACAACCGCAAGTATCCGCCACCGCCCACCGGCAACCGGCGGCCGAACATGTCGAGGCACAGCGGCGGGATCTCGACCAACGATCGCTCACCAGAAAGCACTCGATACGGCGAACTCGGCGCGCTGCGCACGCCGTAATCGGGATGCAGCACCGGATAGATCGAGCTGTCCACTTCAAAGCCGGCGGCGAGCAACTCCTCGATCGCCCAAGGCGTCTTTGCAGTCACGGACCAGGTGCATGCACGGAATGCGCGAGGCTTCTGGCCGGACGCGTCTTCCAGGATCGCATTCGTCTGCGCCAACTCCGCGCGGAACCCATCGCGGCCAAGAACGTGCAACAACTGATGGTCATAGCCGTGGCTCCCGATCTCGTGCCCCGCAGAGGCGATCTCCGCGATCAGCTTGGGCGCTCGCTCGGCGATCCAGCCAAGGCAGAAGAACGTCGCCTTCGCATCGCGACGCGCAAACAAATCGAGCAGCCGCTTCGACGCATCGACGCAGCGCAGCTCGAACGAGTCCCAGTCCGACCGGCGAATCGTGTCCGCCATGTTGAGGACCTGGAACCAGTCCTCGACGTCGACAGAAAGCGCATGCGCGATGCTCACGGCAAAAGCTTACGGGCTTCTGAGACCAGCTTCTCCAGCAGCTCTCGACACCGAGCCTCTGCCGCGTCGAACCCACCGGGCCCGTCCGCATACGCCTCGACGCGCAACAGGAACCCATCGTTGCTCGCGCGGAACAATGCGCGCGGCGCATGGTGCAGGAAGAACTTCAGGTAGCTGCCGGTGCAGAGATCGCTGGCGCCGTAAGCGTAGAGGCTCACGTAAGCTCGACCGTCCTTCTTGGTCCGCAGCAGGATCTGCCCGGCTCGGTCACCATCGCGCGACGCGAGGTCGGTCCCGCCTTCCTGCTCGATCGACATGTCGCTGCCGAGCAAACAAATGTGCGGCGGATGCACGCTCTTCCAGTTGCTGCCGTGGAAAACCGCGACCACAAACAGCCTGCGGCCTTGATCGTCCTCGTAGTTGCGCCACGCGGCATCATCCGTGCCGAGCAGTTGGTGCATTCTTGGTGTCACCTCCCGCTCCGACATCGACGTGAACGGCGTGAGCACGGTGGGCAAGGCTCTCGCGCGCCCCGACAGCGATGGCTCAGCGCGGGTGAACGACAGCAGGCACAGGCACAAGCAAAGGGGCCACATCCATGCGCCCACGCGCGGCAGGCGCAACGTGCGCGCCGGCTTCGCGATCGGCATCGGCGCGACTGCCGTCCCGTCGCCATGGCCCGATCGCCTCGTCAACAACGCATCGAGCGACAACACCAAGGCAAGGTCGAGGATCCACGCAATGCCATTCATCACGTCGTGACCTGTTCCGGTCGCAAACGGGACGTCGTAGCCCTTGGCAAGCCAGCAGATCGCCGCGATCCGAACCACGTTGACCAGCACAGCGATCGGCGCCGCGACGAGCATGAGCACGATGCGACGCAAGGCCTGCGGCGGACCGAGGAAGAACGCGACGCAGTAGACCAACGTGATCATCGCCAGCAGCGACCGCAGCCCGCCGCACGGATCTGCGACGTCGAGCGCCTGCGTCTGACCTTCCACGAGCAGTGATGCGCCATCGCGCTCGATGCCGAGGCCCGTGGCTTGCGCAAGCCAAACGCCACCGTGCACCGCCACTTCCTTCAACTCGAACGCGATGCGATCCGTCACGTAGATCGGCAGCGGCGCAGCGAACGCGAACATCCACAGAGCTGGCCACAGGCCCACCAAGCGCGCGCGCCCGACTGCGACCCATGCAGCGCCAGGAATGGCGAGCACGAGGCTTGCCGCCGATACCGAGTCGATCGACAACGCGGCGCCGCAGAGATGCAGCAGCAGCGCTGGGCCGAGCAACCAAAACCCGCGCGCGTCCGGCACAGCGGCAACCTTCCGCCACTCCGAGCGACGCGCCCAGACGACATAGGCCATCACTGCGGGAACGAGCGGGCCGTGCGCGAAGTAGCCCTCGGGCAACGACCACAACTCCACGCACCACCACAGCGCCGATGCGTAGGCAACGAGCAATGGCATCGCCACGAACCACAACGGGCTCATCGTTGCCTCCTCGCAGATAGCTCGTTTGCGATGCTCTCGACGCGGGCCGCGTTGCCGTCCCAGGTCAGATCGAGTTCGGAGAGCCGATGCGCCGCTTTGGCGCCGATGCGGGCTCGCAGCGAAGAATCCGCCACGAGCGCGGCAAGGCGCGATTCGAAGTCCTCGACACTGCCGCTCTCGAACAATGCCGCGTGCTCACCGTCGACAACGGTCTCACGCAAGTTCGGCTGATCCGGTGCAATCGTCGCGATGCCAGCGGCCATCGAATCGAACAGCTTGAGCGGCGATGCATAGCCGTTGATCGCCGGGATCAACGCGACATCGAATGCGAGCACATGCGCAGGCACCAGTTCTGCAGGCACGCGACCGCATGCGTGAACCCGCTCGCGGACTCCGAGTTTTGTCGCAAGCGCAAGCAGATCCGGAAGGCTCGGCCCTTCGCCGACGAGCACAAGGTGCGCTGCAGCAAACGCTGGCTTCGTCAACGCGGAGACCGCCATGTCGAGGCGATGCCATTCGCGCATGAATCCAACGAAGCCGAGGACGACCGCAGATGGCGGCAAAGCCCACCGCTTGCGAACTTCCTTCGCTGCTGCGCGAGCCTCCACGCCGTAGCGCTCCGGTTGCGCGCCGTTGCCGATGACGACGATGGACTCGGGCCTGGCACCGAGCTCGACGAGCCGATCCCCCAATGCTTGCGTGACCGCCAGCACGCGATCCGCTGCGCCAAGCACGAGCCGCTCCGTTGCGCGAGCACGCCGAGCGAACGTGAGCAACCCGAGTCGCTCCATCTCGTCCGTCATCGGCGAGTTCACTTCGAGCAGTAGCGGCACACCGAGCTTCCTTGCGGTGTCCAGGCCAGCGCGGCAGTGCAGCGCGTGGCGCTCATACACGAAGTCGGGCTTCCAGCCCGAGGCAGCGTTCTGGAGCATCGCCCGCGCCTTGCCGTTGTAGCCGATCTCCAGAGCCTCGACCGCAGCGCGCGGCAATCGCAGCTTCTGCCAGAACGATGGCCGCGCTGCGCCATTCTCGTTGCGTGCGATCGTCTTCTGCACCAGCGCGCACTCGCGAACCTCATGACCACGTCGCCGCAGCGCGGCGATCAGTTCGCGCACGTGCACGGCCTGTCCGTCCTCGGCACGGATGCGATGGTGGTAGAGGATGCGGAGGCTCATCGCGCAGCCTCTTGCGGCAATGCGCGAACCTGAGGGTTCGACTGCGCCAACGCAGCGCGGAAGCAGTCGACCAATTGAGCAACCGGCGGAGCCCACCCGAACTGCTCTGCATAGCTACGAACGCGCATCGGATCGGCGGTCTCCGCCAACGTCGAGGCCAGCGCGCGCAACAACGCACCGCGATCATTCCACGGCACGAGCCGACCCAGCGTCCCATCGCCCGGCGATGCGTTGCCGAGAATCTCAGGGATGCCGCCGACGGTAGTCGCGACGACACGCAAGCCCGAGGCCAGAGCCTCGGTCACGACGTTGGGCCAACCTTCGCGTTCGCTGGGCAATGTGAGCACATCGCACGCGCGACAGGCCTGCGCAACCTGGTCGGGCGGCAAACCACCGAGGAACCGCACACGATCGCCGCCGATCGCAGCGATGCGCGCCTGGTCCGGGCCTTCACCAACCAAGACGAGCAACACGTCGCTCGGCAAATCGCGCAAGCAATCGGCAGCGAGGTGGAACCCTTTGTTGGAGACGAGCCGACCCACGCCAAGCACGAGCCTCGCGTCCATCGGCAAGCCGAGCGCAGCGCGAGCAGCACGCCGATCCCCGGGACGAAAGCGCTCCATGTCGACGCCATTGCGCGCAACCTGAACGCGTTCGGACGGCAGATTCGCCGCCGTTGCGAATCGATCCGCCAACGCGCGGCTCACGGCAAACAACCGCGACGCCTTGGATCCCATCGCTTGGATGCGCGCGGCAATCGTCGGATCCTCCGCCAACACATTCACGTCCGTGCCGCGGGCCGTCACGACGAAGGGAAGCGACAATGCATCGGCGATCTTCGATGCCGCGACGCCATCAGGCCAAACGTAGTGCGCATCGATCACCGCAAGTCGACCCTTCGTCAACGCACGCACGACATCCAACGCGCCGCGCGCCACCGAGTCCGCTTGGCGACGAAC
>CAIYFF010000393.1 GCA_903925435.1 uncultured Planctomycetota bacterium
ACCAACACGATGAGCGGGTCGCGGAAGCTCTTGAACTGCGCGGCGAGCACGAGATAGACGAGCAGGATCGCGAAGCCGAGCGTCGTCACGAGCGACGACGCTTCGCGACGGATCTGTCGCGACTCGCCGGCGTAGTCGATCGTGACCTTGGAGCCTGCGACCTTGCGCGCTGCATCTTCGAGGACGGAGAGCCCTTCCTCCTTGGTGACGCCAGGCAGCATGCCAGCCATCACCTTCGCCGCGTTGCGCTGCTGGAAGCGGTTCAACGTGCGCGGCGCGGCAAAGGCCTCGATTTCGACGAACGACGACACCGGCACGAGTTCGCCCGCGGGCGTCTTGATCTTGAGGTCGAGCAACGGACCGACCGTCGCGCGTTCGCGCTGGCTGATCTGCGGGATGACCTTGTAGCTGCGGTCGTAGTAGTTGAAGCGATTGACGTAGCCGCCGCCGAGCAGCGCACCGAGTTCGCGGCCGACGCTCGAGAGGTCCATGCCGAGGTCGGCGACGCGTTCGCGGTCGACGGCGACGCGCGCCTCGGGTCGGTCGATCTTGAGGTCGGTGTCGACATACATGAACTTGCCGCTCTGCCAGCCAGCGCCGACGACCGCCATCGTCGCTTCGAGCAGATCGTCGAGCGGCCCCGCGCTTTGCAGGATCAGGTCGACGTCGTGCATGCCCGAGGTCGGCAGCGGCGGATCGAGGCGCGGGAACACGCGCAAACCTGGGATCTGCGACACGCGGCCGAACAGCTCGCCGACTGTCTGCGTCGTCGCGCGCTGCCGCTGCTGCCAGTCCTGGTGCACCATGCCGCCGAAGCCGCCCCAGTTGGCGACGAGCGACCACATGAACTTGGTCTCGGGGATCTGTCGCACTTGCGCCACGACTTCGCGCGATGCCGCATCGACGGCGTCCAGCGTCGCGTCGGGCGCGGCATCGAAGAACATGCTGATGTGGCTCTGGTCTTCGACCGGCGCGAGTTCGCGCTGCGAGCCTTCGTAGAGCGGCCATGCGGCGACCGCGACGAGCGCCGATGCTGCGACGATGGACCAGCGGATCGCGAGCGCTGCGTCGAGCGCGCGAACGTAGAGCCCGCGGATCCATGCGAAGCCGAGGTCGACCTTCTTCGTCAGCCACGCTTCCTTGCCGTGTTCGCGCACCATGCTTGCGCTCATCACCGGCGACAGCGTGACCGCGACGAAGCCGGACACGAGCACGGCTGCCGCGAGCGTGATCGCGAACTCCAAGAACAGCGCGCCGGTCATCCCGCCCTGGAACCCGATCGGCGCGTAGACCGCGGCGAGCGTGATCGTCATCGCGATGATCGGGCCGAGCAGTTCGCGCGCCGCTTCGATCGCTGCCTGCGTGCGCGACTTGCCCATGCGCACATGGCGCTCCACGTTCTCGACCACGACGATCGCGTCGTCGACGACGAGGCCGACCGACAGCACGATCGCGAGGATCGTCAGCAGGTTGAGCGAGAAGCCGAACGCGGCCATCACGACTGCGGCGCCGATCAACGACACGGGCATCGCGACGAGCGGCACGAGCGCGGTGCGAATCGAGCCGAGGAACAAGAACACCACGAGGCCGACGATCGCGATCGTCTCCAGCAGCGTCTTGCTGATCTCGGTCAGCGCATCGCGCATGAACTTGGTGCCGTCGTAGGCAAGGTTCATCTCGATGTCTGGCGGCAGCGATGGACGCATGCGATCCATCTCCGCGATCAAGTTGTCGCCGACCGAGATCTCGTTGGCTCCGACCAGCGGCCACACGCCGAGGTAGACGCTGGGGCGATCGTTGTACTTGGCGGTCATGTCCGCCTCTTCTGCGCCGAGTTCGACGTCGGCGACATCCGACATGCGAACGGTCGCTCCGTTGCGGTCTGCGACGATGAGATCCTCAAACTCCTGCACCGTGCGCAGGTCCGTGTTGGCGATCAGGTTGACCTGCACGAGGCGGCCCTTCGTCTGGCCGACTGCCGCGAGGTAGTTGTTGCGCTGGATCGAGGCAAACACGTCGCCTGGCGCGAGGTTGACCGCGGCGAGGCGATCCGGGTCGATCCAGATGCGCATCGCAATGGGGCGCCCGCCCTCTTGGTTGCTGACGCGCTGCACGCCAGGGATCGTCGCGAGCTGCGGTTGCGCGTTGCGCGTGAGCCAGTCCGTCAGCTCGGCAAGGGAGCGCTGCTCCGTCGAGAAGCTGATGTAGAACGTGGCATAAGGGCGATCCGCGCGTTGGACGTCGACGACGGGCGGCTCGGCCTCGGACGGCAACTCGCTTCGCACTTGCTGCAAGCGCGCCGTGACTTCGGCGAGCGCGCGCGTCGTGTCGTAGCCGAGTTCGAGGCGCACCGTGACCTTGCTGACGCCGGCCCTGCTCTCGCTCTCGACGTGGTCGATGCCGCCGATCGCGGACACTGCGCGTTCGATCGGCGTCGTGAGGAATCCACGCACGGCCTCCGACGACGCGCCGGTGTAGACGGTCGTGATGATGACGGACGCGCTGTCGATGCTCGGATACTGCTGCACAGGCAGCATGCCGATGGTGCGCCAACCGACGAGCACGAGCATGAGGTTGACGACGAGCGCCAGCACGGGGTGGCGCACGAACGAATCGGTGATGGCTTTCATGCGCGCCTCACTTCTGCTGCTGCGCTTGCGCATCGGTGTCGACGACGAGCACGCCTTCCATCAGCTTGAACGAGCCCGCTGCCGCGACGCGATCGCCTGCTGTGATGCCCTCGCGGATCACGATGTCGTCGCCGAGCACCGTGCCCGCCTGCACGCGGCGTGTGCGAGCGCGCAACGCGCCCTTGTCGTCCTTCTCCAGCGCGAACACCACGTCGCCGCCGGGGCCGCGCCGCAGCGCAGTGACTGGCACCACGACGACGTCGTGCGGCATCTCCATCGGCGCGCGAACGCGCAGCGAGGAGCCAGGCTGCGGCAGATGTTGGCCTTCGAGCTTCGCGCGCACACGCACGGTGCGCGTCGTCGCTTCGACGCGCGCGTCGAGCGCCAACACCTTGGCCTTCGCCTCGTGCCCGCCGAACGCGACGTCGACCTCCGTGCCGACCGCCAGCGCCGTGCCAGCGTCTTGCGTCACCGAGAACTCGACGTGCACTGCGTTGTCGAGGCCTTGCAGCGTGGTGATCGTCGTGCCGGGCTGCAGGTATTGGCCTTCGTGCAAGTCGACCAAGCCGGTGCGCGCTGCGAACGGCGCGCGGATGCGCTTCTTCTCGACCAGCGCCTTCGTGCGCGTGACTTGCGCCATCGCCATGTCGCGCTCGGCGCGCGCGCGGTCGACGTCGGCTTCCGACGCGCCTTGGCTCTTCTTCGCTTGCTCCATGCGCGCGAGCATCGATTCCGTCAAGCGAGCCTCGGCCTCCAGCGCCGCCAACTCTGCCGACTCCACGCTCGCGTCGAGTTCGACGAGGACGTCGCCCGCGGCCACGACCTTGCCGGTCTCGAGGTGCACCGCGAGCACCGTGCCCGCCACTTCGTTCTGCAGCGTGATCGAACGCAGCGCATGCGCCGTTCCGATCGCCGTCGTCGCGCGCGCGTAGCTGGCAATGCGCGCGTTGTCGCCGGTCACCGTCTCCGAGTGCTCAGGCTGCTGCTGCGCGGCAGTCTGCGCTGCGGCGAACTTCGCCATCTTGGTGGAGTAAAGGGCGAACGCTGCGCCGCCGAGGGCGGCAAACAGCGCGACGGAGAGCAGGAGGCGGCGCACATGCGCCATCGGTGCTTGCTGGGTCATGAGACGTTTTCTGGGTCGAACGCGCGCATCTAGGCGACGCGCATGGAGTTCGAGGGGGCGAGAGAGTGCCGCAACGCGGAGGCAGATGCGATGGCTTGCGCGCGCGTGACGAGCAGGGGGATGTGGAGTTGTGCCATGCCGAATCCAGGGCGGATCGCCGCCCCTGCGGCGAGGAATCGGAGAAGAGCTCGGCAAGCTTCCGTTGTCGGGCTCCGACAGCGTTGCGGAGCGCGTTCGGGGGTCGAGCATGAGGTCTCGAGCCCCGCGCCATGACCCCGAATCGACTCGTCCACTCGCTCTCAGTCCTGATC
>CAIYFF010000394.1 GCA_903925435.1 uncultured Planctomycetota bacterium
CCGAGAGCCATTGGCGGCTCACGGCCTGCTTGTCCTTGAGGCCGGCGACGCCGACGGACCGCGGGTGCACCTTGAGCGCCGCGCCGATCTCGTCGACGAGATCGATCGTCGAAAGGCCGCGCTTCTCGATCCAAAGGAACAGGTGCTCGCCGTGCTTCTGCGGCTCGTAGGCCGGGATCTCGTCGACGACGAAGTCCTCGGGCTCGACCTTGTAGCGGCCGGACAAGAACCCGTGGCTGGTGCCGCGCGGAACGGGACGAGTAGGTTTGAGGTCCATCGCGCGTGAGTCCAGCGGCACAGCATTGCGGCGGCGCAGGGCGCCACGCGCACGGAATCAGTCCTTCTTGGCCTTCTTGGAACGCTTCGGCTTCTCCTGCGGCGGCTCGGGCTGCGGCTCGGCCGCAACGGCAACCTCCGGCTGCGCGATCGGAGCCGGCTTGAACGCAGCGACCGGGTCGCGCCCCGTGGCGTAGGCGAGCAAGCGAGCGAGTTCATCGCGCATCTGCGCGCGCAGGACGATGCGGTCGATCTGGCCCTTCTCGAGCAAGAACTCGGAGCGCTGGAAGCCCTTCGGCAGCTCCTTCTTGATCGTGGTCGCGATCACGCGCGGACCGGCAAAGCCGATCAGCGCGCCCGGCTCGCCGAGCAGGAAGTCGCACACCGAAGCGAACGACGCCGTGACGCCGCCCGTGGTCGGGTGCGTCATGACCGAGATCGACACGCCGCCCTTGCGGTTCAGCTGCGACAGCGCGCCACAGGTCTTGGCCATCTGCATCAGCGACACGGCGCCTTCGTGCATGCGCGCGCCGCCTGAGCAGGCGAACAGGATCAAGGGTTGGCCGATCTCGGCAGCGAGTTCGGCGGCGCGAGCGACCTTCTCGCCCACCACCATGCCCATCGAGCCGCCGAGGAACTGGAAGTTCATCACGGCCAGCACGCAGGGGATGCCCTTGATCGTCGCAGTGCCGGCGATCAACGCGTCCGTCTCGCCCGTCTTGGCTTGGGTCTGCGCCAACTTCTGGTCGTAGGGCACCTTGTCGTTGAAACCCAGACGGTCGACCGGCATCAGCTCGGTGAACCGTTCCTGGAACGAGCCCGGGTCGACGGTGAGCGCAATGCGCTCGCGGCCGGGCAGCGTGAAGTGGTAGCCACAGGATCCGCAGACCCGCTGCTTCTGCTCGAACTCCTTGCGGAAGAGCATGCCGCCGCAGGACTCGCACTTGATCCAGAGCCCACCGGGCATGTCCTTCTTCTTGCCGAAGCGCGTCCAGGCCATGGTCTTGGGTTCCGTTGCGTCCGTCACGATGGGGTTCTCGGGCGGCGAACCATACCGACCGCCCGCTCCGGGGCCATAGCCAGGGCGGACGAAACGGCCGGGGCCAGCCGTTCGCGTCAGTCTCGCGCCGCGGCCGCGGCCTTGCGCAACTCCGCGATCTTGGCCTGCCGATCCGGCGCGCCGAAGACCGCGGTGCCGGCGACGAACACGTTCACGCCGGCTGCCGCAGCCATCGCGATCGTGGAAGGGCCGATGCCACCGTCCATCGAGATCTCGCCGGCAAACCCCATCGCCCGCAGCGCGCGCGGTCGCTCCAGGGCTGATGGCATGAACTTCTGGCCGCCAAAACCCGCGAACACGCTCATCACGAGCACCAAGTCCAATTCTGCGATGTAGGGGCGCAGTCGCTGCACGTCGGTGTCGGGCTGCAGCGAGAGCCCCGCCTTCTTGCCGCGACCACGGATCGTGCGCAACAGGCCGATGGCATCGCCGAGTTGGTCCACTTCAACGTGGAACGTGAGGCAGTCTGCGCCGGCGTCGAGGAACGCGTCCGCATACTTCCACGGGTTCGTGATCATCAGGTGCACGTCGAGGGGCCTCTTCGCGCATCGCTTGACCGCGTCCACCACCACGGGCCCAAAGGTCAGGTTGGGCACGAAGTGTCCGTCCATGACATCGAGGTGAAGCCAATCTGCGCCGCCTTGCTCGACCGACGCGACCTCGTCCGCAAGGCGCGAGAAGTCGGCTGCCAGTAGGGACGGCGCAATGCGAATCGGGTGGCTCACGCCCCTTCTTTACCGCTTGGCATCGCAACACGCCATCGGCGCGCAATCGGCACGTTGCAGGCCCTGTGCCGCATTTGCCGTTGCCAGGGAGCGATCCAGCAAACCCGTTTCGGGACTACATCGAGCGCACCGCTGAAGTCGATTCCGGGACACCACCTGGGAGAGGCGCAACTGGAGATGTTCTCGATTCGATTCAGCGCGGTCGCGGCGGCGGCCATTCTGTCTGCATGCGGCGGAGGCGGCTCCGCTTCTGCCGACATCAATGCCGGAATGGCGACCTACGGCGCGCTCGCGCTGGTGAGCAGCCAGCCCGCGGATGGCGACGTGCAAGTGGCGCCCACTGCGGCGATCCGACTCACGTTCGACAATCGCGTCGTGCTCGCGTCGCTACAGCGCACCGACACGACGTTGACGGTGCTCGGCGACGACGAAGCGATCGCGGGCACGTGGACGATCACGGAAGGCGGAACCGTGGCGACCTTCGCGCCGCAAGCGTCGCTGCAACCCGAGACCGACTACGTCTTCACGCTGTCGCCGTTCACGTGCGACGCCGAAGCGCGCATCCTCGAAGTCGAGCGCACCTTCACGTTCCGCACGCTCGACGAGACGCCGCCAGCGATCGCGAGCGCAAACGTCGCTCAGGGCGAGCCCAACCGGAGCCGGACCGCGCCGCTGCAGATGTTGCTCAACGACGACATTGCGCCGTCGAGCGTCACGCAGAACACGGTCCATCTCACGGACTCGTTTGGCTCGGCGTATCCAGTGACTCGCGCCGTGGCGGGCCGCTCGATCACGGTGACACCGATTGCCGACCTCCCAGGCAGTCGGCAGATGACGTTGACGATCACCCGCAACGTCACGGATCGCGCCGGCAACGCGGCGGCAGCAGACTGGTCCGTGACGTTCACGACCGCCGCCGACGCCACTGCGCCTGCTGCGACGTCGGTGTGGCCCGGAACGAACGCAACCGGTCTTTCGCCCAGAGTCGAACCCATCTTCACGTTCAACGAGTCGATGGACCCGACCACCGTCGAGCCGTCGTCGGTGCTGTTCCAGGACGAGTTCGGCAGCATCCTTGGCTACACCGTCGCCTGCAGTGAAGACCAGCGCACGCTGCGCATCTGTCCGTTGCAGTCGCTGGCCGAAGGCCGCCGCTACACGCTCGCATTCGTGGTCTCGGGCGCCGCGGTGACCGATGTCAGCGGCAACGCGCTGACGCAGACCGTCGCCACTTCGTTCACGACTGGCACGGACCGCACGGAACCCGAGCTGCAGAATGCGCAGCCCGCCAATCTCGAAGCGCGAGTCAGCCTCAACGCGACGCCGCGGGCGACCTTCACGGAGCCGCTGGATTCGGCATGGGTCACGTCAGACACCGTCCAACTGCTCGTCGACGGCGTGCCTGCGCTCGCAGTGCTCACGATGCCCGACAGCAGGACGGTGCAACTCGAACCGGTCCTCGACCTCGCGCCAGACACGCAATTCACGCTTCAGTTCAAGGGCGGAGCGAGCGGCTTGCGCGACCAGGCGGGCAACCGAATGGCCCAAGACGTCACGCTGACGTTCACCACCGCGGATGACGCGACGCTGCCGACTGCACAATTGCAGCCCGCCGATGGCGCAATCGGGGTTCCGGCGGCAATGCGCGCGAGCCTCGTGTTCGGATCGCAACTCGATCCTCTGACCGTGTCGGGCTCGACGATCGAGCTCCGCACGGATGCTGGTCAGAGCATTCCTGCGCAAGTGTCGCTGACGAGCGAGAACCGCGTCGTCGTCGTGACGCCGCTCGTGCCGCTATCGCAGAACACCTACTACCGCACGTTCGTGCGCGGGGGTTCCTCGGGCGTGCGCGAAGCATCGGGCAACTGGCTGTCGCAAGATCTCGGTGCACGCTTCCGCATCGGCTCGTCGCAAGACTTCTCGCCGCCGTCCGTGACGCTCACGGTGAACGGCATCGACGCCTCACGCCGCACCGGCCTCGTGCTGCCGACCAGCGGGTTCACGGTCCACGTCGACGCGCTCGACGGTTCGCAGTCGCCGGACATGGGATCGGTGCGCGTGGACTTCACAGGCGAGGGCTCAGCTCCGTCCGCGAGCGGGCTCTACGCCGATGCCACCATCGCGTTCCGCAGCTTCCGCGCACAGATGCCGGTGACGATGGCCCTGCAACCAGGGCAATGGACGATGACTGCGCGCGTGTCGGACCTTTCCGGCAACGTCGGCGTGTCCGCGCCCATCTCGTTCACGGTGCTCGAAGCGACCGGCGGCCTCGTGCCGTTCGAGCGCACGCAAGTCATCTGGGCGCGCACCGATCTCGATCGCGACAGCAATGGACGCGCCGACTTCGACGACGACATGCTGCGGCTTGGGCTCGCGACCGCAGGCGACCCGCTCGGCACCAACGCATTCATTCGCGACGCGGCCTGCAATGCGATCCTCGCGCATGCGAACTCGCTGTTCGGCCGCAACGCGGCAGGCGAACCAGTGAACGCAGACTCGATGGGCGCGCGCTTCACGTCGATCGGGCCCGCAGGCTTGCCGCACATGCAGATCGCGCTCGGCGGACTCGATCCGCAAGGCAGCCGCACTCGCGGCTATGGCGACGCGACGACCGGCGTGCTCGGCCGCGCCTACTACGACTATCGCAACTCGAACATCCAGGACCGCAACATCGGAACGTCGCCTGGCCTCGGCGTGTTCCCGGGCGAGATGTTCCTCTACCAGGCCGACCTGCATCAGCAGCTCTATCCGTCGTTCGTGACGATGTTCGCGCAGCGCTTCCTGGCGCTATGCCCAAACATGGGCGGCACGCCCGCGGGCAGCAGCGCAATCGATGCACAGGTCTTCACGGCGTCGTTCGATCCCGCCAACGCAACAAGCCAGCAACTCGCGCGACACAACGCGGTGTGGAACGCAATCGACGACTGGGCCCGAGCGACCGGCACCGTGCTCGCGCATGAGACCGGTCACGCTGTCGGCCTCGTCGCCCCTGGCCCGGCGCCGTCAGGCCTGTTTGGCGACTCTTCGCTCCACAACGCCAACGCGAGCGCGGCCGAAGTGATGGCCGCTGCCGTGGGCTACGAGGCGATGGTCAGCCTCGACTACGCATTCCGCGACACCGACGCCGCCTACATGCGGCACCGCATCCTCGTGCGATGAACGCCATGATCCGCATCCTGCTTTCTCTCGCCTGTGCGCTGCCGCTCTGTGGCCAGCAGCAGGCCTCCACGTTGCTCCGCCTCGCGGACACCGCGGACGCAGTCGCGGTCGCGACGATGACTGCGGCAACCGATCCGTCGCCAGAATGGCGGCGCGTGACGTTCCACGTCGACGAGTCGCTGAAGGGCGCGCTCGGCGCTTCGTTCTCCGCGCTCGAGCCAGCGGGCCGCTGCTGCGGCAACGCGCTCTACTCGGTGGAACCGGGCGACACCTACGTGGTCTTCCTTCAGATGCGCGGCGGCGCTGCGCATCCGATCGCCGGCGAACGCGGCCTTGTGAAGGCGACCGCTGAGATCGTCGCGCACGTGAAACGACTGATCCAGAGTCGCGGCGATGAGGCCGCACAGGTGCGCGCGCTGGCGCAGTGCCTTTCGCACGAGGATCCGCGCATCGCGCAGGATGCGGCGCTCGCGCTTGGTTCGCATCCGCACGCGGTGACCGACGAGCCATCGCGCGAACTGCTGCGCACGGCGCTGCGCCACCACGCGCACACGGCGTCCACGGCGCTGCCATCGCTCGCGCTCGCCGTTGCGCGCGCCGACGGCGACCAGGCGGCAAGCCAATTGTTCTCGCTCTACCTGGAAGCTCCGACCGACGACGGGGCCAAGGTGCTGCGTCGCGCATTGGAATCGCTGCCGACAACCTCGGTAGCCGCCGCAGCGCGCTCGTGTCCAGCTCAAGATGAAGCGCAGATCGTCCGCGCGGCGAACCTGCTCGAACAACGCGCCGACCCCGCGCAGCTCGACGTGCTGCAACGCATGTTGCGGCAAGCAGAGCGAGCCAACTCGAAAGCAGCAGTGGCGTGCGCGCTGCTCGCCAATGGCATCGAGCCATCGCAGCTCGCAGGCCAAGTGGACGAGGCCGTGCTCGAAGCGAGCAAGCAACTGCGAGCCAACAAGCTGAAGGCGCTGCCGCGCGCAGCGACGCCCGCCCGATGAACAAGCACGCCGCAATGCGACCTGAGCTCGATCAACCGCTGCAGCGATTGCAGCTGTCGACGCGGTCACGTCGTGCGGCAGAACAACTCGGGCTCGCAACGGTTCGCGACTTCTTGTTGCTCGACAAAGACCGGTTCTTGGCAGCGCCTGGTTGCGGCGAACGCACGTGGCGCGAACTGGAGAGCCGCGTGTGCTCCTACCTTGCGTTGCGCTTGTCCGACACGGACGCGCGCCGCGATGACGATCGGCCGATCGCGCCGCTGCTCCACGACGAGAACGACGCGCTGCAGTTGCGCGACAATGGCATCGCCACTGTCGGCGACTTCCTTGCGCGGCCACGCGCCGCTGCGCAGCGCATCCCATGCCTGCGCAAGAACGGTTGGATGGACTTGCTCGAGGCGATCACGCGCACGCGGCGCCAACCGCCGTCGGCAGCGTCGCTGCTGCCGGACGCGCTCCGCACGGCGCAGCTGCGTTCCGCCGGCATCGTCGATCCGCTGCTGCAAGAGCTGCTCGACCTCGGCTGCGAGACGATCGGCCATGCCATGTTGCTGCCCGCATGCACGTTCGAGGCGGGCGGCCTCCTCGGGCCCGATGCCGCGGCGACGATCCGCGCCGCCATCGGCCACTTGCTCGCGCCTGCGCTCGAGCCTCACGACGAAGCGACGGAGACCGACGCGGACTGGCCATCGCTTCGCGCGCGACTGCTCGCGGCGCTCGACGACGACAGCCGCGATTGGTTCTGCTCCCGCATCGGCATACCCGATGGCGATCGCAGCGCTGCGCCGCAATCGAAGCCAGCATCCGCAGAACTCGCGCAGCGGCGCGACGAAGCCGTGCGACAGCGCTTGCTCCGACGGGCTCCCACGCTCGTGCAGCGTTTGCGCCGCGAGTATCTCCGCGAACTCGACGCGTTCGAGGGCGCAGTGCCCATGGATCGCCTCGCAGCCGGAACCTGGCTCCACGCGATCGGCAAGGGCAGCGGCGATGCGGCGCTGCC
Source organism: uncultured Planctomycetota bacterium (assembly GCA_903925435.1). Lineage (GTDB taxonomy): Bacteria > Planctomycetota > UBA1135 > UBA1135 > UBA2386 > SXPK01. The sequence goes on from CAIYFF010000394.1 coordinate 7,219, forward strand.
GCTTCGTTTGCTCGCGTTCTGCTTCCCGGCCGAGGCGTTCTTCGACGGCAATTGCGTGTCCGCATCGCCGCCACGCGTCTGGACGCGCCTTCGTCAGCGCATTCGCGAGCTGACTGCGACGCGCCTGTTGCCCGTTCGGCTCGAGGACCTTGCGCACGGACTCTCGGACGTTCTCGAGTCCGTTCCGCGCGGCGTGCTGACGCGCCTCATCGCAGAGCAACCGCGGCTGCAGATCCGCATCGACGACAAACGCGGCGAGTTCGTGCAACGAGCCCAGCCAGCGATCGAGCAGCGGCTCGAGCGCATCCTCGCGGAGCGCGGGCGCCCGACTCGCTTCCTCGACCTCGTGTTCGACTATCGCGAGCGCTACCAGAGCGCCAACGAGGGCAAGCTCAGCTCGCACCTGCGCCGGAGCAACCAGTTCGTGCAGCCTGCGGACGGCATGTGGAGCCTCGCCGCATGGCATGTCGACGAACTCGACCAACTTCGACCCGAAGCGGATCGCATCGTGCAGGCCATCTGCGCAGCAGACGGCAAGCAGAAGGTCGCGAGCCTGCACGCGGGCGACGAGCGCGCGCGCTGGCTGCTCGATGGGCTCGTCCGTCGCGACGCGCGCATCCGTTGGCTCGGCCGCGGCGAGGCCTGCCCTGCCACGCTTACGAAGTCCCGCGTGCTCGACCAACTCTTGCGCGACTTCCGCAAGGCTGCGGGCGAAGTGCCGATGTCGCGCTTCGTCGAAAACCAACCGCCGGAGCGTCGCCGCCTCGTCGAGCGACTGTTGCAGCACAACCGCCTGTTCGTGTTCCCGTCGCCAGATCGCATCGACGTGCTGACGAACTACCCGTTCAACGAAGAGCGACTGCAGCGCTTGCTGCGACTCGTCGACGACTTCCTCGTCGCGCGCAGCGGTTATGCGCCACTCGGCGTCGTGGTCGACGAAGTGAATCGCTGTGACCTCGGCGGCTCTTGGCTGCATCCGACGCTGCTCGGCGAATTGCTGCGGCGGCACGGGCCCTTCGAGACGTTGCCCGGCGGCTACGTGGCGCGAAAGAGCCTTGGGCTCGTCGGCTGGTTGATGCGTCGCGCTCGCGCTGCGCTGCGCGAGGCCGGCGTGCCGATCCGCGTTGGCGAGATGCTGGCGCAACGGCCGGAATTGGCCGAGTTCTCCGACTGCCTAGAAGAACTGCTCGCGCACGACCCGCTCGTCGCGGCCCGCGACGGCGGCACGTTCCAGATCGCGTAGCAGCGATTGCCGGAGCGCTCGTCGGCAGGATCTCAGATCCGTCCGCGGGTGCTCGGCATGACGCCGTCGCGAACCAGCAACGCATCGCACGCAACGATCCAAAGCGGCGCGAGCGCAGCGCCGACCAGCACATCGATCGGCCAGTGGTAGCGAAGCACCAGCGTGCTCGCGACCACGGTCCATGCAAGACCGTGCAACCAGCCGATGCGCACGCAGCCTTCGCGCTGCGCGACCATCGCCGCGCACAGGCTCATCATCGTGTGGCCCGACGGGAAGCAGTCCCAGTGGTTTGCTTCCGCCTCGTGCAGCAGCGAATGCAGCGACGAAAGCCACTCGCCGCCGGGCGGCACTCCGAGCGGAACGACGTCCTTGGGACCGAGCGTCGGGAACCACAGATAGCCGAGGTAACTCAGCAAGAACCCGCCTGTGATCGTCGTCACGGCGCGATCAAAGGCGACATTGCCGCGCTGGCGCAGCACGACAAGGCATGCGCAGATCGGGATCGCATAGAAGCTGGCGTAGACCAGTTGCAGCAACGCGAGCACAGGCTCATTCGGAGCGAGCCGCAGCGGGCTGGTGGCGTCCGCTCCGAACACCCAGTGGTCGAACGCAAGCCAGCGGATCTCCCATGGCTCGGGATGCGCATGCGGCAACGCCATGCACAGCGCGGAGAAGACGATCGGCAAGCCTGCGATGGCGATCAAAGCGCGCGCGAAGCGGGCCGCGGCGCTGCGCCCACGCTGATCGAACGCCACCGGCACGAACTGCAGCAGAGCTACGACTGCGTGCAGCGCCACGAAGGCGAAGGGCTGATAGCCCGGCACATCCGCTCTTCCATCCGAGAGCGCTGCGGCGAGCAGCGCTGCTGCGGCGGCGCATGCGCAGTAGGCGAGCCAGAATCGTTCGAGCGTCGACACCGTCGCATTCCACCGCGAACGGGCCGCGCGCGCACGCATTGCCTTTCTGCCGCGCGACGCGCACGCATCAGTTCGCCGCTGGCTTGCCTCGTCCTAGCGCAAGCGCCGGAGCGTGGGTCGTCGGAGTGATCTCCTTCGACGTCGCTTCCTTGCCGTCGAACGACAGCAGCCGACCGCGACCTTCCTCGCGCGTCTCGAGGTGCACCGGCCGCCCCCACAGCGTCTGCAATCCGGCCAGCGTCAACTGCGCCTGCTCGAACTGCAGGTCGGCGCCATTCCAGTCGTGCACCAGATACAGCTCGCCGCGGTTGTGATGGTTGCCGTCGGTGACGCGGATGATCGGGTTGCCGAAGTTGGTCAATGCGTCCAGCAACTGCGTCTTCACCTTCGTGTAGTCGCGGTCGACGATCTCGAGTTGGCCGGTCTGCGGATTGCGGCCGTAGACGAACATCTTCTGGTCCTCGGCGAACTCAGGCGTGACGAACTCGTCGACGAAGGTCACGTCGTTGTGGATGCGGCGGACGTCAAAGATGCGCTTCCTGCCTTGGTTCGTGGGCTCGTGCCAGCGGCGGCGCAGTTCGGGATCGTCGCAGGCCTGGTAGCGGTCGCCGAACTTGCCGGTGTCCCAGCGCTGCTCGATGTCGCGGAACAACTCGACGCCGAGTTTGTATGGGTTGATCTGCCCCGGTCGCGTCGCCAGCGTGCCGCTGTGCGTGTCGCAGTAGTGCACGACTTCGCTGGCGTCGACGAGGTGCTGCGTCATCAACTTGCTGTGCCAGTACACGGCCCAGCCCTCGTTCATGATCTTGGTCATCCCCTGCGGCGCGAAGTAGTAGGCCTCTTCGCGGACCATCGCGAGGATGTCCTGCTGCCACAGTTCGAGCGGCGCGTGGTCGAGCAAGAACTTCAGCACGTCGCGCATCGGGCGCGCGGGAAACTTGCGGTTCTGCGCGTCCTCGGCCTGCATCTGCCGCTTCTGCCGCTCGAGGAACTCGGGCGGGTTGATGAAGCGGTCCATGTAGTCCTTGGCCGCGATCTTCTTGACCTCGCGCGCATGCTCGTCGTCGCGCGCCTTCCCATCGTCGCGCTGCACGAACGGCGAGTATGGGTCGATCAAGTTGTCGAGCGACGTCACGACATCGAGGAAGTCCTCGACGCGCTCCGTTCCATGGCGATCCATGTAGCGGCGAACGCGCGCGCCATGGTTGGCGAGCACGTCCATCATCTTTCGCGACGTCTTCGCGAACCACGCGTTGTTCTTGAAGAAGTCGCAGTGGCCGTAGACGTGCGCCATCACGAGCTTCTGCTCCGTGATGGAGTTGCTGCGCATCAGGTAGGCGTAGCAGGGGTCGTTGTTGACGACGAGCTCGTAGATCTTCGAGAGGCCCCACGCATAGCTCTTGCTGAGCTGCTCGTACTCCATCCCGAAGCGCCAGTGCGGATAGCGCGTCGGGAAGCCGCCATAGCTCGCGACCATGTTGAGCTCGTCGTGGTCGACCAGCTCGTAGATCACTTCGTAGAAGTCGAGGCCATAGCGCTTGGCGAGGTCGCGAGTCTCGTCGCGAAGCAGCGCCAGATCCGGAGTGAGGTTGGCCATCGCGTCACCGTCCCTTGCCGAG
>CAIYFF010000395.1 GCA_903925435.1 uncultured Planctomycetota bacterium
ATCTTCATCCACTGGGGCGTCTACAGCGTGCCCGCGTTCTGCGACACGAGCACCTACAGCGAGTGGTATCAGCACTGGCTCGACACGAACTCGCACAACGGGCTCGTGCGCAACTTCCATGAACGGGTCTACGGCAAGGACACGCCGTATCGCGCGTTCGCGGAGCAGTTCCGCTGTGAGCTGTGGAACCCCGACGAATGGGCGAGCACGTTCCGTCGCGCCGGCGCGGACTACATCGTCATCACGTCGAAGCACCACGATGGCTTTGCGCTGTGGCCCGATGCGCACACGCAGAAGGTGCGCGGCTATCCGTGGAACGCGCTCGACACGGGACCAAAGCGCGATTTGCTCGGCGAGCTTGCCGCGTCGGTGCGAAAGCAGGGGATTCGGTTTGGCCTCTACTACTCGTTCTTGGAGTGGCACAACCCGCTGTTCGACAAGTCGATCCCGGACTACGTCGAGCAGCAGATGTTCCCGCAGGCGAAGGATCTCGTGATGCGCTACCGGCCAGACGTGTTCTGGCCTGATGGCGAGTGGGAGCATCCGGCCTCGACGTGGCGCAGTCGCGAGCTGCTGCAGTGGTTGCGCACGAATGCGCCGAATCGCGACGAACTCGTCGTCAACGATCGATGGGGCAAAGAGTGCCGCGGCGAACACGGTGACTACTACACGACGGAATACGGCGGCTACGGCGGCAGCAAGACCTACGCGGGGCAGAAGCCATTCGAAGAATGCCGCGGCATCGGCCACTCGTTCGCGTGGAATCGCGCCGAGGGCTACGACGTCTACCTGTCGCGCACCGAATGCGTGCGCACGCTGATCGATCTCGTGAGTCGCGGCGGCAAGTTGCTGCTCGACATCGGACCGGCGGCGGACGGCACGATCCCGTTGATCATGCAGGACCGCCTGTTCGCGATCGGCGATTGGCTGCGCGTCAACGGCGCTGCGATCCACGGCTGCAAGAAGAGCCCGTTCCGCAACACGCCGTGGGGGCGCGCCACGACGAAGGGGGCCGATGTGCACTTGCATGTCTACGACTGGCCGAAGGATGGCGAACTCGTCGTGCGTGGACTGAAGAGCCGCGTGCTGCGCGCCTACATGCAGCGCGATCCGTCGGCGAAGTTGTTGGCGGGCGCGAGCCCGGCGCAACTTGGCGGCGCGCTCAGTGGCAACCTCCCGGTCTGGCGCGATGAGGATGGCTCCTTGCGCGTCGATGTGCGTTCGCACGCTGCGTCGGAGCATGCGACGGTCGTGACGCTGGTTTGCGACGGGGCTCCATTCGCGGATGGATGCTGGCACCGCGACGAGATGGGCAACATCGCATTGCCCGCGCGCGACGCGAAGGTCGCAAGTGCAGCGATCAAGATCGACAGCAAGGGCGATCTCGTGTCGTGGACCACGACTGCGGACCGCGTCGAGTGGGGCCTCGTCCAGTTCGCGCCGGGCATCGAATACGAGGTGCAGGTCGAAGCCGCGCTCGCGGACGAAGGCGACGGCGGCGCGCTGGAGATCGCGATCGGCGCGCTCGCCAACACGTATTCGCTCGATGCGCAGACAGCGATCGGTAAGGGCGCTGCGTTCGCGACCGCGGTGGTGGGGCGCATCCAAGGGCCGCAGAACGGAACGCCAGTCGAAGTGTCCGCGCGCGCGGTGCGGTTGCTCGGCAAGAAGCTCTGTTCGCTGCGTTCGATTCGCTTTGTCCCGGTCGGCGCAGCGTTTGGCGGTGGCGCATCGAAGTCCAACGTCGTGCAAGCGTTGTTCGCCAACATGATGGACTCCGTGAGCAAGCAAGTGCTGGCGCGATCGGCGATGCGCGAGGACGCGCAGCACGGCACGCCGGAGCAGTTGGCGGCTGCGTTCTACGACGAGAATGCCACCATTGCGCCGATCGGCGCGCCGCCGGTGCAGGGGCGCGACGCGATCGGGAAGTGGCTCGTGGCGCAGGCGCCGCGCCTTTCTCGCGTGCAGGTGCTGACGACCAAGTTGCATCCGCAACCAGACGGCGGGTTCGTGCAGTTTGGCCGCTACGTGCGCGACGACACGTTGCCTTCAAGCCCAGACGACAAGGGATCGATGACGGGTCAGTTCGTTCGCACGTGGCGCCGCGTGAACGCGGGGTCCCTGGTCATCGCGTCGGAGACATGGTGGCAGTGATGTCGCCGAGTCGTCGCCGCGTGCGCGCCTTCTCGGCTTCGACGCCGAACACGATGGCGAGAGCCGCGGCGAACGCGAGGCCGAAGGCGCTCGGGTCGAGTGGCTTCGTGTGCAGCAGGCGATTGCCGATCGGCGTGTAGACGACGAGCAATTGCAGCGCGAAGGAGCCGAGCACGACGAGCAGGAGCGGCGTGTTGCCGCGAATCCCCGTTCCGAACAGCGAACGGCTCTCGGACCGAACGGCGAGCGCGTGCGCAAGTTGGCAGCAGACGAGCATGGTGAATGCGAGCGTGCGGCCGGCTTCGTCGCTGTCGTGGCGCGCGGCGAAGAAGCCAAACAGGGAGAAGGTCGCCATCGCGATGCCAAAGATCGCGATGTGTCGCAGCATGCCGTGCGCAAACAGGCTCTCGCGCACGGGCCGCGGCGGTCTCGTCATTGCGCTCGGTTCTGCGGGCTCGTTGGCGAGCAGGATGCCTGGCAGCCCATCGGTCACGAGGTTGATCCAGAGGATGTGCACCGGGAGCAGCGGCGCAGGCAGCGCGACGATCGACGCAACGGAGATGGTCAGCAGCTCTGCGGTGTTGCCCGTCATCAAGAACCGCAAGAAGCGACGCACGCTGTCGTGCATGCGGCGGCCTTCTTCGACGGCGGCGGGGATCGTCGCGAAGTCGTCGTCGAGCAGCGCGAGGTCGGACGCTTCGCGCGCGACGTCGGAGCCACGCTTGCCCATGGCGACGCCGATG
>CAIYFF010000396.1 GCA_903925435.1 uncultured Planctomycetota bacterium
CCGCCGGCCTCGGTCGTATCCCAGATCTGCACCTGAGGAGTGCCGCGCAAGTAGATGCCCGAGTCCGCCTTCGCCACCGTCTTGTAGTCGAAGCGCAAGTCGACGTCGCCGTAGTCGCGATCCGTCGTCAAGTAGGCGCCCTCGCCGTCGTTGACCAGTTCACCCCGCTGGCACGACCAGTGCGTCAGCGTCGCATCATCCTGGGCGCGCAGCTTCTGCCGCTCCTCCGCGGACATCGCGTCGAGCTTGTAGGGATCGAAGTGACGTTGGCCATGCCAGCCGGCGAGGTCCACTCCGTTCCACAACGGCGACAACTGCCAGTCGGGCGAAGTCGTGACGGAGCGCGGCGCGAGCGAGCACGCAGCGAAGAGCGAAGCGAGCAGCGAAAGGGAGAGGCGCATCGCGAAAACGCTAGCCGATGCGCCAACCAGCTTCACCCAAAGAGAAGCGGGCGCGCGTCCGAAGACGCTGCGCCCGCTTGCTGCACAGAACAGCCTCTCTGCTCAGCGCGTCGTCACGGCCGACTTGGCCTCGCACGCAGCGCCATCGATCGTGATCGTCTCGCGTGCCGCGCTCGCATCGTGCGCGAACAGGGAGTGGATCTCGTGGAGCACGTCGCGGCTCGGCTCGGCAACCGACAGGGGGTCCGTTTCGTCGTGCACGACCATGTCGTTCTCGAGCATCTTCTGCGCGATGTCGAGGCGCTTCTGCACCTTGGTCAGAGCCTCCTTCGCCTGGCTCAACGCGCTGGCATCGAGATCGAAGCGCTGCTGGCTCGCCCCCATCGTCTCGATCCAGTGCTGCTGCGTGCGCAGCGACCGCACTTGGTCGGCGAGGATCTCCTTCTCCTGGCGCACCGCGGCGAGTCGTTGCTTGGCGGCCTCGACCGCTTCGGTCTGGCGCGAGATCAAGGACCGCTTGGTCTCGAGGATCTTCTGGTTGTTCTTGAACGAGTCGACCGTGCGCTGGAGATCGCGCTCGACGCGACGGCGCGTCATGGCGTCCCCGGTCAGCACGAAGCTCGCGTTGGTTTCGCCACCGAGAAGGCGCGCCCCGGTCTGCAGGCGCTTCTCCTCCTGACCGACGCACTTCTGCAGCTGCACGACCGAACCTTGCAGCTCTTCGAGTTCGACTTCGGCGCGCGCGACATCGCGCTTGCACGACTCGATCTGCGGGTCGATCTGCAGGATCAAGTTCTCAGCGCGCTTGATCTCGAACTCGACCGGAATCGCGCCTTCGATGCCTTCGTGCACCGAAGTGGCAACCGTGCCGAAGTAGCTGCCGAAGTTGGCGCCAAACAGAAGGAAACCGACTCCGGCGAGCGCCGCGCCGGTCAGGACCACGTACTTCAACGTCTTGAGGATCATGTCGTCTCCGGTAACCGGATCGCGAGGTCACCATCGACCTCGACAGACGACGCTTCGATGCAGGGCCTCGACTATTCGCGCTGCGCTACAAATCCGAAGATTCGTCAGCGCCGGAAGCTCTGCAGCGCAGTCGCGGTCGACCGCAGCAAGCGATCCTTCAGGTCCTGCATCGGAACCGCCTTGGCGTCTTCCTCGCGCGCGCGCAGGTCGGAGACCGCCGCGTTGCAGTAGGGACACTGGCTCTCCTCCAGGTGGAACCGCACGAACTCCGCTGCGCCGCCTTCGAGGCCGTCCTGCAAGTAGCTCGACAACCAGTCGGGATGCGGGCACGAGATGCGCTCGCGCCGCCACACCGCAGCGACCGTGAACGCCAACTGCGGATCGAGATCGTCTGCGCCGCTCATCGCGCCCCCGGCGACCAAAGGCCGCGGAACAACGTGTGGTTTGGATCTGCCTTGCGAGCGAGCCCGCGCAACTTGTCGATCGCGCGAAACTTGATGCCCGCCACCAACTTTTCGTCGGCGATGCCAAATCGAACGGCGACGTCCTTGTTGCGCCGCCCGAGCACGAACAGGCTTTCGAGCATCATCAGCTTTTCGAACTCGCCCGCGCCCCACAACTCACCGACAAACTCGCGCAGGATCTGCGCCAGCGCGCGCTGCTTGCGCCCCTCGTCTTCGCTCGCGACGACGCGGTCCTTCGGCGCCGCTTCGTCCTCGTCGGCCATGTTCTCGAGCCAGAGCCGCCCGATGCCGTCGCTGTCGTCGTCACCCTTTGGCGAGACCAACGCGATCTTGTGCTTGCGGAAGTGGTCGATGACGCGGTTCTTCGCAATGCCGAACACGAACTGGTCGAGCGTGAACTGCCGATCGAAGGTCGCGATGCCGCGCACTGCGCCGAGGAAGACGTCTTGCGTGAGGTCTTCCGCAGTCTGGTGGTCGTTGCAGTAGCGCTTGCAGAAGAAGTAGACGCGCCGGAAGTAGTCCTCCTGCAACGCAGCCCACGCGGCGTCGTCCATCGCCTGCAACTTGCGGATGTCGTGGTCTTCAGCGCTCATCGTCGTCGAATGGCATGGAGCTCACATTGCTCCGAAGATGGCGAGGATAGCCACGAGCACAAGCAGCACCAACGCAGCGACCACCAAGTACCCGATCAACTGCGCTGCGAATCCGACGATGCGGAACGGCAGTTTCAAAACCCACAGTGCACCACGACCCGCGGCGCCACTGAGCAATCGGACGGGCACGAGCACGATCCACGACACCAGTTCGAACAACGAGAGCAGCCCGCGAACGAACCACGCCAACACGCCGCGCGCCTCGTCGCTGCCGCGCCACGACATGCCATATGGGCTGTCCGCAGGATCGCGGCCTAGCGATCCAGGTGAGTCGCCAAGCGACGGCGTCGGCAATGGCAGAGGCTGCGCCCCTGCCGCGCCCTGGGCCACAGGGCCCTGGGCTTGCGCCGAGGCTGCAGGGCGAGGAGCAGAAATCGTGCTGCGCGGCAATCGCACACTCTCGCCGAGCGACACCGGCGCATCGAGTTCGCGCAACAGGTCCGCCACGCTGCCAAAGCGCATCGCCGGATCCTTCTGCATGCAGCGCTCCACGACGCGGCGATCCGCATCGGCGATGGAATCCGGGAACTGCGGCCGTTCCTTCTCGTGCTTCTGCAGCACCTCCCACTCGCTGTCGCCCGAGAACGGCACGCGACCGCACAAGCACTCGTACAGCACGACGCCGAGCGAATAGATGTCGCTCTTGCTGTCGCCGCGACGCTGAAGCATCTCGGGCGCCATGTAGTACGGCGTTCCGCGGCCAAAGGAGAGCGAGTTGCGCGACTCCGTGACGAGCTTCGACAGCCCGAAGTCGCCAACGCGCGCGATGTCGCCCTTCAAGAAGATGTTCGCGGGCTTGATGTCGAAGTGCACGAGCGAGCGCTCGTGCAACGCCTGCACGCCGCGCGCTGCTTGCACGAAGATGCGCATCGCATCGTCGCGCGCCATGCGGCCCTGCTCGAGCCGGCTGCGCAGCGTCTCCTGGCCCGCGTAACTCATCACGAGATACGGGATGCCGTCGACCTCACCGAGGTCTTCGATCGAGACCAAGTTGGGATGGTCGAGTTGCGCGAAGTGGCGCACCGCGTCCAGTTCGCGCTGCACTGCGTCTCGCACGCTCTCGTCGTCGACCTTCAGGAACTTGATCGCATAGTCCTTGCCGATCGATTCCTTGCGCGCCTTGTAGACCTGCCCGAACACGCCGCCGCCCAGCTTGTTGACGACCTCGAATCCCGGCACATAGCCAGGCTTGCGGAAGTTCCGGTAGAAGGACTCCCAGTCGATGCGAGGGCGCGGCTCGGGCGCGCTGCTGTCGGAAGGGATCGGAAGCGGCATGGAACGCATCGATGCTACAGCAGGAAGGCCAAGGACGGGACCAAGAGGCCGAGAGCGGAAGCGATGACGACGAGTCGCGCCGTCATGTAGCCGCGCGACAGCCGATCGAACCAACCGACCAGGAACATCAGTGCGGCCCACCATGCGGCGGTGCCGCCGAGGAACGCAATCGCGTGCATGCGCAACTCGGAGATCGACGCACGAAGCTTGCGCTCCCCGCGCGCGGCCGCGCCGTCGTTCTCGGCGACCCACAGCGTGGTCTGATAGCTCGAACCGAACTCATGCTCGCGAACGCGGTCTTCGCGGTCGACGACCGCGAACTGCGCGCGGGCATCCTGTGCCGACAGGAAGCGCTCGACGGTGCGTTCGCACACGACGAGCGGCATCCATGCAGGGCGAACTTCCCGTGCAATCCGTTCGCCGCGCTCACGCCAGATCTGCCGCATGTATGCCGCAGCGGCGTCCTGCGCAGAGGCGAAAGCGGCCGCGGGCGTCAGCTCCGCGCTGCCGCGAACCAGCGCCGCGTCGTGCGCAGCCTGGGCAGACAGCGA
>CAIYFF010000397.1 GCA_903925435.1 uncultured Planctomycetota bacterium
CACAAGGGACTGGTGCTTCGGCCTGCTGCCCCAGCGCCGCTGTCGCCGGCCGCCGCGGCGCACGCGCATGGTCATCGAGGGCTCGCCGACATCGAAGCCATCGTGCGACGTGCGCGATTGCCGCACGAGGTCGAACGGAAGTGCCTCGACGTGTTCTCTCGCATCGCGGAGGTCGAAGCGAAGGCGCACATGACGACCGTGGAGCAAGTGCATTTCCACGAGGTCGGCGCCGAGGACACGATCGTCGATGTCGTCTGCGCTGTCGCGGGCACTTCGATGCTCGGCATCGAGCGGCTCTACTCGTCGGCGGTCGCAGTGGGGTCAGGCACGGTGCGCGCTGCGCACGGCATGCTGCCAGTGCCAGCGCCCGCAACGCTCGACCTCTTGATGGGCGTCCCGGTGCGACACGGCGGACTTGCTGGCGAGCGCACCACGCCGACGGGCGCTGCGCTGCTCCGCGCGTTGGTGGCGGAGTTCGAGCCTCGGTTGTCGTGGATCCCGCAGCAGGCGGGCTACGGCGCGGGCACGCGCGACGATGCCACCGTGCCCAACTTGCTGCGACTCACCGTTGGCGAGGACCGTTCTCCTGGATCCGAGCGCGAGGTCGAAGAACTCGCGTGCCAACTCGACACGGCGACTGGCGAGCAGATCGGTTGGCTGCTCGACGAAGCGATGCGCCTTGGTGCACTCGATGCGTTTGCCGCACCGGTGCAGATGAAGAAGGGACGGCCCGGCGTGTTGTTCACGTTGATCAGTTCGCTCGCCGATGCCGAGCGACTGTCCGCGTGGATGCTCGAAGAGTCGGGCACTCTGGGCGTCCGTCGTTTGCGCGTCACGCGTTCGCTCGTCGAGCGGTGGCAAGAGCAACGGCAAACGACGTTGGGGAACGTCGCATTCAAGTGTGCGCGGTTGCCGTCCGGCGCCGTGGTCGCGCGTCCCGAGGACGACGAGCTGCGGCGACTGTGCCGCGAGCATGGGATCACACGAGCCGAGGCGCTGCGCAAGCTCGGCTGCAATCCGGGCTGAGCGGCTCTAGTCGCCTTGCGTGGGCTTGCGCGCGCCGAACAGCACGATGGCCAACAAGCCGCCGACCAGCATGCCTGCGCCAACCGCGACGAAGGCTTCGGGCTCCGGGTTGTGCGACGGCGCGGCAGACGCCTCTGTTGCATTCGCGATCTTGGCTCCGCCGTAGGTGAGCAACGTGACGCCCGCCGTGATCGCGAGCGCCCCAACCAATCGTGCGAGTGCGTGCATGAGGATCAGGCGCGGCCCAAGAATTCGCCGGTCTCGGTGCTGACCTTGACGATCTCGCCCAACTTGATGTGCGCGGGAACCTTGATCTCGAGGCCCGTGCTCAGCTTCGCGGGCTTCTGCACGCTGCTCACGGTGTCGCCGCGCGCGGCGTTCTCGGTCTCGATGATCTCGAGCGCCACCGTCGGCGGCAGTTGCACCGTCAGCGCCTCGCCCTCGCAGAACACCACCGTGCAGTTGCTGTTGTCGGTGATGAACTGCATCGCCTCGCCGATCACTTCGGCGCTCAGCACGAACTGCTCGAAGTTCTCGTTGTCCATGAACGTGTAGCCCAGCGAGTCCTTGAACAGATACTGGGCGTCGCGCGAGTCGAGGTAGACCGGCTCGATCTGGTCGCTCGTGTTCATGCGCACATCCTTCTGACGCCCCGTCTTCAGGCTCTTCAGGTTCAGATGGTGGATTGCGCGCCAGTTGCCGGGCGTGACGTGGTCGTACTTCGTGATCTGGTAGAGGTCGCCCTCGTAGCGGATGACCATGCCCTTCTTGGCTTCGGTGACGCGGATCGCCATGGCTTTCTAACTCTGGACCTTAGGGTTGTGCGCAGCGCGGGGCCGCGCGAGGGCGGGCAGGATAGCGGCCATCGCGCAGGGGCAGAAGGGGCTTTGGCGGCTCTCGCTCAGAACTGCTTGCGGCGCGTCGACGAGTCGATGCCCAGCGCCTTGCGATACTTCGTCACCGTGCGGCGCGCGATGTGGATGCCCTTCTTGCCTAGCTCCTCGACGAGCTGGTCGTCGCTGAGTGGCGCATTCTTGTCTTCGCCCTCGACGATCTGCTTCAGCGTGTCCTTCACGGCCTGCTGACTGACCATCTCGCCGTCATCGCTCTGCGTGCCGCCGCTGAAGAAGCGCTTCATGTCGAAGATGCCCTGCGGCGTCTCGATGAACTTGCCGGAGATCGCACGGCTCACGGTCGAGATGTGCACGCCGACCGCGTCGGCGATGTCCTGCATCTTCATCGGCTTCAAGTGCTGCACGCCGTTGCGCAGGAATCCGTCTTGGCGGCGCACGACCTCTCCGGCGATGCGTTCAATCGTATTCTGACGCTGGTGCACGGCCTCGATGAACCACTTCGCAGCCTCGATCTTGCGGCGCAGATACTCGTAGATCTTGGGGTCGCTCTTCGCGTCCTTGAGCATCTCGCGGTAGCGCGGCGAGAGCGATAGTTCGGGCACCGAGCCCCGCAGCGAGCGGACCTCATACTTGCCGTCCGTTTCGATCACGACGACGTCAGGCACGACGCCGGAGGACTCGTCCTGGTCGAACGCGCTCGCCGGGCTCGGATCGCACGCGTGGCGGAGGTAGTCGATGCTCTCCTTGATCTCGTCGAACGACGCCCCGGTCTCTTTGGCGATCTTCGGCAGCTTGTTGCGCGCGAGGTCGTCGAGGTGGTTGGCGACGAGCAATCGAGTCAACGGCCGCACATAGCCGAGGCGATCGAGTTGCATCAAGAGGCGGTCGCGCAGGTCGCGCGCGGCCATGCCGCACGGCTCCATGTCGCGCACGACTTCGATCGCTTCCTCGGCGAGTGGAATCGGAACCAGCAGTTGCTGCGCGATCTGATCTGCGGTGTCCGCGAGCTTTGCGTCGGAGTCGAGCGAGTAGATCACGTGCTCGACGACGTGCAGTAGCTCGGGGTCGAGGTCGAGGATGCGCGCCTGGGACATCAGGTGCTCCGGCAGCGAGATGCCGTGCACGGGCGTGTTGTTGAGCGCCGCCTGCTTCTTGTCCTCGTCGTCGGCAGCGCCGCCGCCCGACCCGTGCGACAGCCCGCGCGTTCCAGGGCCCATGCGCTGTTCCAGCTGGTCCAGCTGCTCGCTGAATTCCCGCTGGAGTTTGTCTTCGAGCGCTGGCTTCTGCTCCTGCGCGTGCTCGTTGTCCTGAGGGTCTTCCTTCAGTTCCAGGAAGACGTTTTCCTGCAGTTCCTGCTCGATCTGGTCCTTCAGCTCCAAGAGCGGCGTCTGGAGGATCTGCATCGCCTGGATCATCTGCGGCGACTGCATGAGTCGCTGCTCTGCCCGCAGGCTCTGGGTCAGTCCTAGGCGCATGGATGCCACGGGTTTGGATAGATCAGCGGAGTCCGAACGTCACCACTTCGTGCCTCCGAGAGTCGAGAAAGGCACGAGAGTTGCCGCGTGAGTATAGGTCGACCGCAATGCGGAGGGAGCACGCAGGGAGAAGTTCTCTGCCGTCCCTCGTTCGCTTTCCGTGCGCAAGCAAGTGCGTCGAGCTTGGCCAATCGACCGCGAGCAGCCCAATCCTCCCGATGGTGTGGGAGGAAGGGCGCGCGAAGAGCCCCGCGTCCGGTCAGACAGACGGGCGCTTTGTCAGGTGCTCGATCATGTCGAGCTTTGTGATCAAACCGAGAACATGGCGATCGTTGTCGCAGACGAGCGCGACTTCGCCGCGTTCGAAGATGCGCGGCAACTCGGCGGCCGGCGCGTGCGGTGCGATCGTGCTGACCTTGCGCACCATGACCTCCGCGAGGCGCGTCTTGCCGGTGGCCTTGCCCTCGACGAGCGAACGCAGCGCGTCCGACTCGGTCAGGATGCCGGCGAGCGCGCCGCGATCGGTGACCGGCACCTGCGAGAAGCCGCGCGACTTGAACAGCAGGATCGCCTTGTCGAGCTCGTCGCTGACGTCGAGCGTGGTGACGTCGCGCTTGGGCATCGCGCGCAGCAGTTCTTCGATCGTGCCGATCGCCCAATCCTCCTCGAGGAACCCGTTCTCGCGCATCCAGCGATCGTCGACGAACTTCGTCAGGTAGTTGCGGATCGAGTCGGACAGGATGCAGAGGATGCGCGCGCCAGGCTTGAAGTCCTTGGCGATCTGCATGCCCGCCCAAACGGCTGCGCCGCAGCTGCCGCCCGCGAGCAGGCCTTCTTGGCGGATGAGTTGGCGTGCGACGCGGAAGCTGTCCTTGTCGTTGCTCTTGACCCAGCGGTCGACCAGATTGCGGTCGAGCACGTCGGGGATGAAGTCGTAGCCGATGCCTTCGACCTTGTAGCTCTTGATCGGGCCCGGACCGGCGAGGATCGAGCCCTCGGGGTCGACGCCGATG
>CAIYFF010000398.1 GCA_903925435.1 uncultured Planctomycetota bacterium
CCGAGTCGATGTCGGCGATGACGACGCTGGCGGAGCCGGTCGTGATGGCCCACGCCTCAGGCGCGTTGATGTCGGCATTGGCGATGCCCGGGTCGGCGTTGACCGTCTGGCCCACGTTGTGGAGGCCCCAAAGCTGGCCGTAGCTTGGATCGTTGGGCGCCTGCAGCGCGTGGACGATGTGGTCGAACTCGGCGTAGTCGACGAGCGGCATCTCGCGCAGCGCGCGGATCGAGGTCTCGGCGTTGCCGAAGTCGACCTTCAGGTGTTCGACGCCCGGGAGGATCTCCCACGTCTCGATCGGTTCGACACGCAGGCCACAGCCGAGCTTGATTGCCTCGATGTCGGCCTTGGTCGCTTCCTTCTTCCACTTCACGACGACCGACGACGGGTCGAACGCGAGGTCCTTCACGCGGTCGATCAGTTCGTTGCGGCTCTTGCGCCAGTCGACGCGCCAGTCTTGCAACTTGGCGTCTTGCGTCGCGGTTTGCTTTGCTGCGATGTCGAGCACGCGCTCTTGCGCACTCACAGCAGAAGACGTCACAGCGAGAAGAGCCGCGACGATCGAGAGACGAATAGCTTGCATGGGCACTCGGGTCTGTGGGTTGTTGAGGACAACCTCAGGGATGGGGGCCATGAGGAAGGTCGAACCCGTAGGAGCCTACTCGCGCCTTTGTGCCTGAGAACCCCACCCAGGCGGTCTGCCTGTGCGTTGGACCGCACACGATTTGGGTCGCGGATGCGGACCGCCGTGCGCCATGCGTTTGCCGTCCTGCAAACGGAGGACGCTTCAGCCTCGCCAGCGCAGGTTGGGCAACATGCGGTCGAGCGCGCGAAGTCGGACGCGGCACTCCAGGTCCACCGAATCGCGAACGGGTCGCGTGGCTCGGTGGCAGCGAAAGAAAATCGGTGCGTCTTCGAGCCTGGTCATCTGCTGCAGCGCGAGACGGGAGCGTTCGAGCAGTTCTTCGTCGCTGCATGTGGCGATGTCGCCCGCGAACGCGATGCGAACGAGCGACTTGCCGGGCTGCGCGCGGCGCGGATAGATCGAGGTGCAGAACAGAACCTCCTCGACGCCGTCGAGTGGCGCGGCCATCTCCTCGACGACCACGCCGTAGCCTGCAGTCGCGGCGTTCACTGCTGCGTTGGTCGAGTAGCCAAGAAAGCACATCGCCTCGGGCTCGCGCACGAATCGCGCGCACAAGTCGGGCAGGGCCGGGTCGAGTGGCGCGAGCAGGCGCGCGGCGCGATCGAGCGGGAGGAACAGGTCGACCGAGCGCGCTGTGACCGTGCGCGGCGACTCGCCGCCGAGGGTCGCGAGGAGCGTGCCGTCGTCGCCGGGCGTGAGCGCAGTCACTTCGCGGCCGAGCTGGAGCACGGGCTCCGAGGCGCCATCGGCGTCGAGCGAAGTGTCGTCGAGCTCGCGGCGGAATGCGGTCACGAGGTCCTCGAGACCGCCAGGGCCTGACACTGGGTCGCCGCCGACGGGCGTCTGCAGTCGCTCGTGGCCGTTCCAGTAGAAGCCGTTCTCGGCGCCGGGCTGCAGCCCGACTGCTGTGGGCGCGCGACGGAGCTTTTGTGCAAGCGCGTCCCAGTCCGACCGCGGCAGCGCAAACGGTCCGTACTCGCAGACAAACCCTTCGCTGCGCTGCGTCTGGATCCGGCCGCCGGGTCGCGGTGACGCGTCGATGAGCAGCACGGTTTGGCCCGCGCGCCGCGCGTCGAGCGCACAAGCGAGGCCATCGAGGTTGGCGCCGATGACGAGTCGGTCGGTGGGGGATGTGGTGGGCACGGATGAGTTCTCGAAGGTGGGGCCCAGAAATGCGAGGAGGCGGGACAAGCCCGCCTCCATCAGCAGTTCGAAGTTGCGTCTAGGAC
>CAIYFF010000399.1 GCA_903925435.1 uncultured Planctomycetota bacterium
CCTCGAGCCCAGCAACGCACTCGAACACGTCGTATCGCGCGCCGAGGTCGAACGTCAGCTTCGTGCGCGGCGCAAGCACGATGCCGCGCGCATAGGTCTTGCTGCGAAGTCGAATGCCGGCGCCCTCGGGACTGCGGTCCTTCGTCCAAGGACGCACGCGATCGAACGCGGCGGTCTGCTCTGCCTTGCTCGGTTCGATCGCCGAGAGCCACAGCAACTTGTCGCTGACGACGTCGATGCTGCGCACCTTCGTGATCGCAGCACGAGCTTCCGAGCCTTCGTCGAGCTGCATCCGCAACGAGCCATCGCCGATTGCGAGCAGCGAACCGAACAGCAACTCGCCGCCAGTCAACGACACCTGCACGCGCATGTCTGCTGTGCGATCTGGCGCAAAGCCGGTGTTCTTGCCAAACACGACGGCCGCGACGCTGTCGTCGCCATGCATCGCAAACTCATACGCCGAGCCGCGCAGATCGAAGTGCAGCGTGCCATCCGCGACCTTGTCGACGAGCACCGAGAAGCGCTGCGGCGAACCATCCTTGACGACATAGAGGTAGTCGAGGTTGTCGTCGGGCGCAGCGCGGTCTGCGACAAACGTCTGCGGGTCGTTGGCTCGGCTGCGCAGCGCCGCGACCGCAGCGAGCGGAACCTCGATCGCGAGCCCCGACGCTCCGTCGATGCGCAACTGCGGCGGCTTGCCATCTGCCGCGACTCCATCGATGCGCGTGCACGGCACGATCGCGCCCGAACGCAGCCACACGCTGTATGGCGCAGGCTTGGCGACTTCGAGCGCGCCTTCGTCCACGCGGATCGTCATCGCGTCGCCGAACGCGAGCGCATCGGCGCCAACCTGCCACTTCGCCCCATCGAACGAAAGCGCGCCGCGCAGCGTGCGTCCGTCGATCGTCTGGACGACTGCTTCCGTCGCCTGCGCGGACGCAGAGATCGACAGCGCGAGCGCGAAGCCCACGCGCAACGCGAACAACGATCGAGAAAGAACCGCCGATGCGTGCGTCACTTGTTGGCGCCGCCCGTGCCGAGCTTCTTGTAGTACTCCTCCAGCAGCTTGCGATACTGCGGAGGCAGGTTGTTCTGGACCGCGGACTCGATCTCCTTGCGATCCTTGTCCTTCATGTCGCCCCATCGATCGTTGAGGCTGACTCGCTTCTCGAGGTTGCCGATGCGACCTTCGCCTTCGGTGAGCTGGCTCTGGTTGGCAGGGTTCGAGGACGGACCGTTGCCATTCGGCGGCCCCGACGACTGACGCTCGCGCTCTTCATACATCTCGATGAGCTGCTGCAGCTCCTCGGTCATCTCCTTCTGCTCGACCTGGACCGGATCGTTGGTCTTCTGCTTCTTGAGGTCGCGGCCGACCTTCTTCATGCGATCCGCAAGGTTGTGCAGCCGACTCTCCTGCTGGCGCTCGATCTCGGCGATGCGCTGCTGCGCCGTCGCGCGGAAGCGTTCGCTCGCGTCGGGGAACCACTGCAAGAACGCCTTGAGTCGCGGCAGCGCGAGATCGGGCAACGGCACGTCGGCGAGCGCTTGCGCGTAGAAGAACGCGGCTTCGCCGTCGAGCGGCGAGCAGTTGATGTTCTGCGCGAG
>CAIYFF010000400.1 GCA_903925435.1 uncultured Planctomycetota bacterium
CACGACGCCGAAGTTCGACGTGCGAGGCAACGGTCGCGGCGTGCAGATCGACGACACCGTGCGCGCAGCGCTGCGCACGTTCCCGGCCGGTGATCGCATCGTCGACGGGCTGCGCCCCTCCGAGGGCAGCGCCGACTTCGATCTCTATCTGCGGTCGCCGGGACAAGAAGACGAGATCATCGACCTCGACGTCCAGCTGAAGGGCGTGGCGCTTGCGTTCCACGGCTTTGGCCCCGCAGAGTCGCGCGCGTCGTTCCCGCTGCCGGTCGTCGATGCGCAGGGTCGCGTGCACATGCGCGACGACGTCGTCAGCATCGAGGACGTGACCGCGCGCATCGCGCCCGAAGCAGGCGGCGGCGACGTCACGATCTCGGGTCGCGTCGATCCGAGCTATGCGGGCCCGGAGCAAGTCAGCCTCGACCTCGATGCGCCGCGCATCCAGTTCACGCCGGCGCTGCGCAGCGCGATGGCAGCACTCGTGAACGACAACGGCGCGCTCTACGACCAGTTCGCGCCCGAGGGCACTGCCGCCGTGCAACTGCGCCTGCGCCCCACTCCTGGCGAGCAAAGCACGTGGCAGGTCCTCGTCTCGCCGCTCGACGCCAAGGCGCGTTGGGCTGGATTCCCGCTGCCGCTGGACGCAGTCAACGGAACGATCCTCGCGCGCTCCGAGGGCTTGGAGATCGACCTGCAAGCGTCTTACGCGGGCGGCGCCGCCACGTTGCGTGGCAAGCTGATGTCGCCGCTCGACCAACCGAGCGCCATCTCGCTGGGCAGCATCGACCTTCGCGTCGATGGCCAAGGCGTGCCGCTCGATGAACAACTGCGCGTGGCCGTCACGACGCTGGCGCCCAAGCTCGACGCAGTGTGGCGCGAACTGTCGCCCTCTGGTCGCGCCAACACGCTGCTGCACGTTCGCCGTGATCGCGCCAACGAGGAGATGCGCTACGACCTGGAACTCGACCTCCAGGAAGGCCATGCGCTGCCGACGTCATTCCCGTTGCCGGTGACGAAGGCGCACGGACAAGTGTTTGTGCACGGCGTCGGCGAAGAGATCGACGTGCAGGTCGATGCGATCCGCGGCGTGCTGCAAGAGCAGCGCAAAGAGCCTGCGCAGCTCGCGGTGATCGGCACGATGCACACCGGCAAGGCTGGCTACACGGAAGATCTCACCGCCGTCGTGCGCGGGCTCGAGCTCGACGCAACGCTCGGTGCGACGTTGGAGCGCACCGGCGCAGTCGGAACCGGCACTTGGGATGTGTTGCGCCCATCGGGCGCCGTCGACCTCGTGCTGCGCCAGGCGACGACGAACGGCGCCACGTCGCGGCGCTACGACGTGCTGATGCACGGCGTGCGCTCCGACGCAGAGTTGCTGCCGATGCCCGCCGTCGATGTTGTCGGCGAGCTCCAGGTCGAAGATGGCGTGCTGCGGTTCTCGGACTTGCGCGCGCGCATGGGCCCAGCGCTCGTGACCTGCAGCGAAGGCTACGTCGGCCCATCCGCCGAGCCGGGCCGCACCGAAGTCGCGTTCCGCGTGTATGCGCCGCGCTTCCCGCTCGACGACACGTTCGCGCGGCTGTTCGTCGGGCCGATGAAGAAGTCGGTGCTCGAGCGCCAGTTCCGCGGCGCGCTCGACATCGACGGCCTGCGACTGCGGTTCTTGCTGCCGCAAGACGGGACCGAGCAGCCGATCGAAACGCTGCTGCAAGGCTCCATCCGCGCGCTTGACGTCGAGATGCTGCTCGGCACGCGACTGCAGCAGGTGAACGGCAACATCGCGATCGCCGAGAGCCGTGTCACGGTCGACGGCGGCGCGATCGAAGGCCAGTTCACCAATGGATCGCTGACCTTGTTCGGCCATCCGTTTGTGCAGGCCTCCGCGGACTTCTCCATCCGTCCGGAGCAGTTCGCGCTGAAGAAGCTCGGGTTCTCGCTGCACGGCGGGCGCGTCACCGCGCGCATGCCGGACCAAGACTCGCTGGCCTACGTGTTCGGCGACGAGAAGGGGCAACGTCAGGGCCGATTGTCGGCCGACCTCGCGTTCTCCGGCCTGTCCGTGCGCGACTTCCTTGCCCAATGCGGTCTCGCCAACACGCCCTACCACGGCACTGCGCAGGGCATGTTCCGCCTCGATCGACTCGACGGTCAGGACTTCGTCGACATGCAGGGCTCCGGCGAGTTCTCGATCGTCGATGGCAATCTCGGCACGGTCCCGTTGTTCACTGCGATCTACGCGCTGATGGCGGAGAAGAGCAGGCCTCGCTTCGAGAGCCTCGCGGCGAAGTTCGAAGTGCGCGACCGCAAGGCGATCCTCAGCGACCTCGCGCTGAAGTCGCCGCTCGTCTCGCTGCGCGGCGGCGGCGAACTGACGATGGAAGGCTACGTCGACGTGGCCGTGACGACGGACAGCTTCCTCGGCGGCGGCGCCGACATGCTGCTCTTGCCGCCCATGATCCAGATGATCACGTCCAATCTGGTGCGCTTCCACCTGTTCGGCCACCTGCGCGACCTGCAAGCCGAACAGCGTTGGTTTGCGCAGCGCGACCCGCGACGCCAATCGTTGCCGCCAGTCCCGCCGCGCCTCGAGCGCACGATGCGCCCCGACTTCTGAGCTTCGCAGTCCTTCTGAGCTTCGCAGTCCTTCTGAGCTTCGCAATGTCCACGATCCACGCAGTCATCATGGCCGGCGGTTCCGG
>CAIYFF010000401.1 GCA_903925435.1 uncultured Planctomycetota bacterium
CCTGGTCCACGGGGTTGGGCGTTCGCGCGTCGATGACCGTGACCTTGTCGCCGAGGCCGCGGACCTTGGCCCACGTGCGCGCGCGCTCGAGCGCGCGGTCCGCGACGTCGACCAAGAAGATGTGCTTCGCGCCGACGAAGCTCGCGACCTCGCCGCACATCGCGCCGATCGGCCCGTAGCCGACGATGGCGACCGTGCGGTCCTTGATCGGCGTCTTCAGCGTCGTGTGCACCGCGTTGCCGAGCGGATCGAGGATCGCGCCGACTTGCACCGGCAGGTTCGCGGGCAGCGGCACGACGTTGCTGGCCGACACGCAGACGAACTCCGCGAACGCGCCGTCGAGGTTGATGCCGCGGATCTTGGTGGTCTGGCACGCGTGGAACGCGCCGTCGCGGCACGCGGGGCACACGTAGCAGACTTCGTGCATCTCGGCGCTGACGTAGCTGCCGAGCGGGACCTTCTTCTCGTCGACACCATCGCCGAGCTTGTCGATGTGGCCGCAGAACTCGTGACCGAGCACGACCGGCGGCGCGATGATGCCGTTCATCGACGGATCGCCCGAGCAGATGTGCACGTCGGTGCCGCAGATGCCGGACGCGGCGACGCGGATGCGGACCTCGCCCTTCTTGGGCTCGGGGAGGGGGAGATCGCGGCGGAGGCGGAACTGACCAGGCGCGGTCAGCTGAATGCCCTTCATCAAGGTCATGCGTGTGGGGGGCCCGGGTGCGGGCTTTCTGGGCCGAGCATTCTGCAAAGGCGCTCCGCTGCGCGCCACAGCGGCGGCGGCATCCTGCGCGCACGGATGCGCCGCGCTTGCTGGTCGCGGCGGCGCGACCTAGAACGGCGGGCCATGCCATCCTCCTGCGCACTCGGCAGAGCCCTCCTCGCGACGATCGCTGCGCTTGCGGCGTGCACGAGCACCTACGGCAAACCGAAGGCGTATGACTACGTTCCGCGCGACGTCGTCGAGATCGCGCGCTTCGAAGTCCGCAGCGGTGCAGAGGTGGTTGGTCTGTTGCTGCAGCTCGAGATCCGCGACCCGTCGGGTCCGCTGCGCTATTGGCGCGTCGAGACGACCGCCGGCGCATGGGCTGGTCACGCGACCGAGCAAGGCCGATTCAGTCGCCGCGTGCCGTTCCGCGAGGACGAAGAAGACCTCGGCATGTGGCCGATGACGCACGGAGTGGCGAGGGTGCTGGGCATAGCCGGCCCCGTTCGCCTGCAGGCGGTAGAGAAGCCTGCGTCCGAGCCCTCGGCGCGGCCGATGCGCTAGACGCCAAACGACGTCCAGCAAACCAACGATTCATGAGCAGCAAGAAAGCCAAGGTCTCCACGCCGTCCTCGTTGCGTGGCCGCTCCGTCGCCGACTCGAAGGTCGAGATGACGGAGATCGTGTTCCCAACCGACGCCAACCCACTCGGCAACGTGATGGGCGGTCGCATCATGCACTGGGTCGACATCTGCGCCGCGGTCGCCGCGGGACGCCATGCGCGCACGCCGGTCGTGACCGCGAGCGTCGACAAGATCGACTTCGTCAATCCGGTGCCCGTCGGCGGCGTCGTCGTCGCGCGCGCGTCGGTCAACTTCGCGGGCCGCACCTCGATGGAGGTGGGCGTGAAGGTGTGGCAAGAAGACCGCGCGACCGGCGAGCGCAAGCACGTCGTGTCGGCCTACCTCACCTTTGTGTCGCTCGATCCGGATACTCGCAAGCCGCGCGAAGTGGCGCCGATCCTGCCAAAGTCTGAAGAGGAGAAACGTCGTTTTTCTGACGCGAAGCGACGTCGCGAGTTGCGCATCCAGTTGCGCAACGAGAAGGCGAACGGCTGAGCACAGACTGCGCGAAAGTGTCGCGACAAGTCCCGATGCCAAGGGCGAGAGCCGTAATCGCGGCCTGATTGCGCTGATGCGCAGGCTACATTCGCTCGTGCGCTATCCGTGGCTCGGTTTCCGTGTCATTGCCGCCAAATGCGGCACTCCTGGGGCTTTTCGATCCATTCGCATGCGGTAGCTTTCTGAGCCCAACCGTCGCGCGATGCGCCGGTGCCTAACCATCTCTTCAGGTCCTCCCCATGCACAAGTTCACTCTCTCCGCTGCAGCCATTGCGCTCAGCGTTGCGTCGCTCGCGGCGCAGACGATCACGGTTCCCGCTGCGTTTGCTGCCGCTGAAGGCGGCACGACGGGCAACGTCTGGCGCGCAGGCATCAACCGCGTCCAGTGCTTCTACGACACGACCAACTTCACGGGTCAGAGCACGGGTCAGCCGATCGTGATCAGCGCCGTCGAGTTCCGTCTCGCTGGCGCCCTCGCGGCCAACATCGTCACGTATCCCAGCGTCGAGATCCACCTGCAGAATGCAGCCGTGGACTTCCTCACGCCGACGACCACGTTCGCGACCAACCGCTCGGCTGCGCTCGGCACGCCGAACTACTCGGGCCCGGTCACGACGGTTGCGGTC
The DNA here is from genome assembly GCA_903925435.1 of uncultured Planctomycetota bacterium. Classification (GTDB taxonomy): domain Bacteria; phylum Planctomycetota; class UBA1135; order UBA1135; family UBA2386; genus SXPK01. The sequence goes on from CAIYFF010000401.1 coordinate 2,457, forward strand.
GGTGGCACCACGCCGAATGGCTACTTCATCAGCATCCCGCTGTCGACGCCGTTCACCTACCAGCCTGAGCTGGGCCAGGACCTGTTGATGGAGATCGTCATCAACGCCGCGCCGGCACCGCTGCTCGGCAACACGATCAACACGGGCTTCTCGGCCGCGACGCACTTCGCCAACTCGGTCCGCTCGGTCAACTCGACGACGGCTCTGACGGGCTCAGTCAGCGCGTTCTGCCCGGTCGCTCGCTTCACCTACACCGACGCTCCGGGCGCGGCCCTGAAGAGCGACTACGGCGTCGGCTGCTACGACCGCGCCGCGTCGATCTACGAGGAGTTCGCTGGCTCGGCCAACGACCTCAGCGGCCAGAAGATCACGTTCACGCAGAACGCTCAGGGTGGCTATGACGCGGTCACGACCCCTGGCGCCGCGGTCGTCCTGCCGCCCGCCGGCACCATCGGCCTCGCGCTCGGTGACGACGCGATCTCCGCGGTCCAGACCCTGCCCTTCACGTTCAACTTCCCCGGTGGCGCTAGCACCGGCTTGATCGTCGACAGCAACGGCAGCCTCGGCATCGCCGGCACGGTTGGCACCAGCATCGGCGGCTCGGCCGCGACGCTGCTCGGTCTGCCCAGTGTCCGACTCGCCGCTTCGATGCAGGACCTCCTGCCAGACGGCGCCACGAACGTCGCCAACGTGTTCGCGCACGCCGACACCCGCAACCCGAGCATCTTCTACTACACGTGGCTCAACGTCCCGTGCTTCGGCTCGATCGCGGTTCCGGCCCCGACGTCGACGTTCCAGATCGCTCTGATCGACAACGGCACCAACGATAGCGTCGAGTTCCGCTACCAGACGCTCGTCAACGACAGCAACTCGAACACGGGCATCGCGCTCACGGGCTTCTCGCGTGGCAGCGGCGCGAACAACCCGGGCAGCAGCGACCTGACGGCCGGCACGGTCTCCAGCGTCGCCGAACTGAAGGGCCTCAAGCTCGCCGCCTCGGCTCGTCCGGTCGTCAACACCAGCATGACGTTCACGACGAGCAACATCCCGGCGTCGACGGCCTTCACGCTCTACGTGCTGAGCGTCGGCCAGATCAACCCGGGTGTCGACCTCGGCATCATCGGTGCGCCTGGCTGCAACGCGTACATCCAGCTGCCGGAAGTGCTCAGCAACTTCCAGATCGGCGGCCCGACGGCGACGACGGTCGTTTCGATCCCGAACGATCCGTTCTTCGTCGGCCAGTCGTTCTACTCGCAGGCCATCGGCCTCGATGCCACGGCCAACGCCGCCGGCATCACCTCGTCGAGCGCGGTCTCCTGCCTGATGGGCAGCCTGTGATCGACTGAGTTTCCGGTTGGCGCAAGCCAACTAGAGCGCGCGGCCCGCGTCGACCCTCCGGTTGGCGCGGGCCGCGTCGTTTCTGGGGAGATGCAGCGAATGGGTGAGTATGGGCCAGGATTCCATCCCGGCGGTTGGCCGCTGAGCGGGCCGTGGCTAGAGTCCTCCGCCCGATGTTTGAGGACTTCGCCCCCAAGACGGTTGCCGCGGTCAAGCAGGCCGAGGAACTCGCAAAGCAACTCGGCGACGAGTCGGTCGCGACAGGTCACATCATCTACGGGCTGACCGTGGACAAGAGCGTGTGCCTGCACCACATCTTCCACGACCTCAACGTCGACCCAGACATGTTCTCGGGCTACGTCAAGTCGCTGCCGCG
>CAIYFF010000402.1 GCA_903925435.1 uncultured Planctomycetota bacterium
CCGGGATCGCTCGGGCCAGGGTCGACAGCGCGCGGAGCGGGACGATCGCCTTGAACTCCGTCTTGCACCCATCGAGGTTCTCGTAGGCGAGTGACAGACGACGACCATCGGTCGCGACGAGGCGGAGGCGACCTGCCGCCATGTCGAACATGACGCCGTGGATCGCGTAGCGCGTGTCCTCGCGAGCTGCCGCGAACTGCGTCTCCTTGATCATGCGCAGCATCCGGCCGGCCGGGACCGTGATCGACTTGCCGCCCTTGATCGCCGCGTCTTCAGGGAACTGTTGCGCGTCCTCGCCGAGCAGGACGAACGAACCGCCGCCGCTCTGCAGTTGGCAGCGCTGCTCTGTGCGCTCCAGGGTGACCGTGGGATCGTTCAATTCGCGAAGCAGGGCAGAACACTCACGCGCCGGAAGAAGCACGCTGCCGGCCTTGTGGACCTTCACAGCGTCGATGGTGACCTTGGCCGCCATCTCGAGGTCCGTTGCGAACAACGTGATCGATCCTTCGTCCGCGCTCAGCAGCACGTTCTGTAGGATCGGCTTGGTGGTCTTGACCGGGACTACGGAGCCAACGACTGCGAAGGCTTCTTGGAGCTGCGTGCGGTCACAGAGGATCTTCATCGACGGTGCGTGGATCTGAGGGTGTGGGGCGCGCGTTGGGTCGGGTCCGCACGATCAGAGAAGAGTAGAAGAGAAGTTTCTCTATTCCCTCACTCATCGTGCTGTCGCGAGTCTGGAAGACTAGCTGGAGTGAATGCGCAGATCGACCAGGAAACCGCGCGGAATGGCTTCTTTTGGCCATTTCACGAACTGGGGAGAACTGCGAAGAATGCTGCTGGATGAAGTTCAGCTCTCCCCCGTTCGGGTGGGCATCGGCCGAGGCCGTACGGGTTTGTCAGCCGTAGCCCAGACGATTCAAGCGACTCCACCCCGACACTCAGACGTGTATCCAGATCTCTTTTGTCCCCTTGCTCCCCGAGAGATCGCGTCGCTGCAGTCTGGAGGGGCTATGCGTCAAAAGATGGATCGTGCGGGCGCTGGCTGGATCGTCGCGACCAAAACGCAGCGAGCGCACCAAGCCAAAGGCCGGGTGCGCTCGCTGAGTGTGGAGAGCCTGTGGGCAACAGGCCTCTAGACGTATGGGAACCGTGCTTCAGGGAGCAGGGCGGTTCATCAACTTGACGCTCAGGCTGTCGAGGATGTCGCGGAACAGCCGATCGCTCTGCTTTCGGTCGCGGATCTTGGTGACGGCGTAGAGCACCGTCGTGTGGTCGCGGTTGCCGAACACGCGGCCGATGTCCTCCAGCGACAGTTCGGTGTGTTCGCGCAGCAGATACATCGCGATCTGCCGCGGCTGGCTGACCGCCTGCGTGCGGCTCTTGCCAGTCAGGTCGCGAGCGGTGATCGAGAAGTGCTCCGTGATGGTCTCGAACACGTCCTCGGTCGACACCTGCGTGAGCCGCGTCACGGCGACGCCGCGCAGCGCCTCCTCGGCGAGTTGCAGGGTGATCGGCCGGCCCGTGATCGCGGCGATGCCGACGACCTTGATCACCGCGCCTTCGAGCTCGCGAATGTTGGCCGTCACGCGCTCGGCGATGTAGCACGACACGTCGTCAGCAAGGTCGATGCCGCGACCCTTGGCCTTGCGGCGCACGATCGCGACGCGGGTTTCGAAGCACGGAGCTTCGATCTCCGCGACGAGGCCCCACTTGAAGCGCGACACGAGGCGCTCCTCGATCGTCGGGATCTCGACCGGCGAGCGGTCGGACGACAGCACGATCTGCTTCTGCAGGTCCTTCAGCGAGTTGAACGTGTGGAAGAACTCTTCCTGCGTCTTGTCCTTGTTCGCCAGGAACTGGATGTCGTCGATCACCAGGACATCGACGTGGCGGTGCAGGTTGCGGAACTCGTCGAGCGAGTTGGTCTGGATCGCCTGGATGAAGCTGTTCGTGAACTCCTCGCAGCTCAGGTAGAGGACGCGAGCTTGCGGGTTCCGCTTCGTGATCGTGTGGCAGATGGCCTGCAGCAGGTGTGACTTGCCGAGGCCGACGTTGCCATGGATGAACAACGGGTTGTAGGCGCCGCCCGGATTCTCCGAGACCGCGAGCGCCGTTGCGTGCGCGAGCCGGTTGCACGGCCCCACCACGAACTTCTCGAAGGTGTAGTTGGGGTTGAGGTGCAGCGGACGGCGGCGGTCGAAGCCCAGCGTGCTCGACGAGTGCGAGGACGGGGATTCGCTGCGCGTCGACGTCTCAAACGCCGGCGCCTGCGTCGGAAGAGTGCCCACGAGTCCGCGAACGGCCGTGGCGGCATCCGCCGGACGAACGGTCGACTCGACGCCGAGCACGCCAAGGCTGTCCCAGCCGTCCTCGGTCCGCAGGCTCACCGAGACGGTGCGCTTGTTGCCATCCGCTGCAGCGACGTCGCGCAGGGTTGGGAGGTGGTTCTTCTGGATCCAGTCGCGGACGAACTGGCTGGTTACGGAGAACTCCATCTCCTTGTCGTCGACGCGGCCGATGCGGACCGAGCGGAACCAGGTCTCGAACTGCTCACGACGGACCTTGGTAAGGAGTTGGCCCAGAACGCTGCGCTGGAGATCTCCCTTGGTCGTGGGGTCGCTCATGCGTGCGGTCTCTGTGGATGCGCCGGTGGTCGCCGACGCGGGTGTGGAAGACGGGTGCGAACGTTCCAAGGCAGGCTTTGAACTTGGGACGAAACGTAGAGCCATGCGCCGTGGTGGGCGGATGTCTACCGGGGGAGGAATCGACACGAATGACCGCAGATCACGCACTCCACGCAAGTGGCTGTGCGACCTGGGGCTAGGGCAAGGGTGGCTGACGATCACCACCGGCTCGGGCATGACTAGGCGTGCCATGCGCGATGAGCCGAGGGCTCCTCGAACGCGTCGTTTCTTAGCGATGGCATCCGGAGTTGCCAAGGTTCTCGGACAAGTTTCGAACAACCACCGTGGAGAGTTCGGACGCAACTCCAAGCAATCGCACGCGCAACAACGACTCGACGTCGCGGATGTGCGCTCAGTTTTTTTTCTGCACGCGCGCGACACCGCGAGCGACTCGCATCGCCGCATCGCGCGCATCGTCCTGAGTTGTGTCGGCGCCGAAACTGAAGCGCACACACGCGCGTGCTTCTGCATCCGTGAGGCCCATCGCAAGCAACACCGCAGGCGGTTGCGGTGAGCCAGACGAACACGCCGATCCATGGGATGCGCAAACGCTTTCGAGGTCGAGTGTCGGCAGCAGCGCTCGTCCATCGACGCGCATGAACGCGATCATCGCGGTGTTGGGCAAGCTCGCGCGCGGCGTGAGCACGCGATGCTCGATGCCATGCAGCGCGAGCGCATGCACGAATGCATCGCGCGCACTCGCCATGCGTTCTGCGCGTTGTGGCTGCTCACGGACCGCAAGCTCGATCGCAAGCGCTGTGGCTGCCGCGAGCGAGGGACTCGTCGTGCCTGGTCGCAAGCCGTGTTCTTGGCTACCGCCGCGCAACAGCGGATGCAGCGCGCGTTCGGCGTCGCGCACGAGCAGCACGCCAGATCCACGTAGCCCACCGCACTTGTGCGGCGAGATGGAGACGCTCGTTGCGATGCGCACAACTTCGCCGAGCGCAATACGGCCGAGCGACTGCGCAGCATCGACGTGCAGCGGGACCTTCATCTCGTCGGCGATCGCGGCTGCGACCGCTACAGGTTGGATTGCGCCAACTTCGCTCTGCGCGTGCACGAGGCAGAGCAGTCCAGGCGGTTGCTCGGTGCGCTCGGGTTGTGCGAGGCCATCGCGATCGACGCGCCACCAAACGATGCCGCGCGCGCGCGCCGCTTCGACGATGGACGGATGCTCGACGGGCGCCATCGCCACCGGCTTGTGCCTGTCACCAAGTCCGAGCACTGCCAGATTGTTCGCCTCGGTGCCGCCCGAACAGAACACAACATCGTCCACCGCGACTGCCAGCGCGGCAGCCACCTGCGTTCTGGCATCCTCGACGACTGCGCGCGCGCGACGTCCGAGTTGGTGCGCGCTCGCTGGGTTGCCTGGACATGCGCGTTCGATCTCGAGAAAGCGCGCAAGCACGCGCGCATCGACGGGGCCGCCAGCGTTGTGGTCGAGTGCGTGCATGGACGCCGAATCTCGCGGTCAGCCTCGCGCAACCACGTCGCGATAGAGCGACTCGTAGAGGTCGATGACAGCATCCGCCTGGAACAGCTCCATCGCGCGCGCGCGGGCTCGCTGGCACTGGCTCTTGTAGGACTCCTCGTCCGTCAGGATGTGCAGCGCGGCTTTCGCCATCGCCGCAGGATCCGAGAACGGCGTCAACGCGCCGGTGTCGCCGAGCACCTCTTCCACGCCGCCGACGCGCGTCGCCACCGCCGGCACGCCACAACTCATCGACTCCAAGATCGAGAGGCCGAAGCTCTCGGTTTCCGACGCGGACAAGAACAGGTCGCAGTCCTGCAGCACCTCTTCGATGTTCTCGCGCGGGCCGAGCCACTCGACTTTGTTGGAGCAGCCGAGGTCGGCAGCCACTGCGAGCGCGTGCTCGCGATCGGGGCCATCGCCGGCGAGCAGCAACTTGGCGGGGATCTGCTTCTGGATCAGGGCAAACGCGCGCACCACGTCGGCGGCTCGCTTGACCGGACGGAAGTTGGATGCGTGCACGAGCACGCGTTCGTTGCCTTCGCGGTCGGGCCAGCGCTTTTTCGCGCCGGGCTTGAAGCGCTCGGTGTCGACGAAGTTGGGGATCACGTGGATCGGCTTCTGCACTCCGAACACGAGCTTGGTTTCGTCGGCGAGATACTGGCTCACCGCGGTCACTGCGTCGGACTGCTCGATCGCAAAGCGCGTCGGCCGCATGTAGCCGCGGTCGCTGCCGGCGACCGTGATGTCTGTGCCGTGCAGCGTCGTGATGAAGCGGATCCTCGACCCCGACATGCTGCGCGCAAGGAATGCGCTGACCGCGTGCGGGATCGCGTAGTGCACATGGAATACGTCGATGTTCGCTTCCTCCTGCACTTCGAGCATTCGC
>CAIYFF010000403.1 GCA_903925435.1 uncultured Planctomycetota bacterium
GGACCGTGACGACGAGCGCAAAGTCCGACTCCGCTCCGACGTCGAGCCGGTGGAAGCCACACTGCATTGCGCGACCCGTCACGTCCTCGAACGACTCCTCGCCATGGTCGCGTAACGCGATCAACGTCCGCAACAACTGCGGTTCCAATGCCTCGCCATAGCGCCCACGATCCGTGTGACCGCGCACCACGCCATCGCCATCGACGAGCAGCGCCTCTGCCGACGGATACCCCGCATCGCGCAATGCGGCGCGCGTTCCGTCGAGCAGTCGCTGCACTTCCTGCCAACGAATCAGCGCGAGCAATGCGCCTGCGCTCCCGCCTCGCTGTGGCACGTCGAGCACGAGCGCAAGGTGATGCGCCGATGGATCCAAAGGACGCGCAATGGACGCCGCCTTCAGATACGGCGCCTCGCCGAAGAGCAGATAGGACGCATGGCGCTCCTGCTGCACGCGCTGAAACCAGCCGGCATTTCCAACCGATTGCGGCATCTGCGACGCGCGTCGACCGCGCGTGCCGGGATCCAGGAATTGCCCATCCTGCCACCACGCGACGCGGCCGCTCGCGTCGGCGAGCAGCAGCAGGTCGAGGTAGTTGTCGAGCAGGTCCGGCACCAGCTCGACTTGCTCCTCGAAGGCAGCAAGGTCGTCCGCGCTGTCGAGCGCGCGGCGCGCGATCTCGCGGACCACGGCGCACGATTGGTAGATCTGCCGCAGCTTGTCTTCGATCTTCTGCGCGTGGTCCGCGCACAACCGCGGCACAAACGTCGAGACGACCTGCGCGTCAATCAACGAACGCACGCTGCCGAGCGTGAACCAGCCAAACACCAGCAACGGCAAGATGCAGGTGATCAGCAGAGTCGCGAGGAACCGGCTCGCCAACGAAGTCGCGCGCACAGCGGCGATCATGGCGGAGCCCGCGCGATCCGTCAGCTACCGCTGCCGGTGCCGGCGCCGGCGCCTTCGGTCGAAGGCGGCGCGGCCAGCTTCTTCTCGATCTGCTCGATGCGCTGGGCCACGTCGCGGAGCTTGGCGTAGTAGGTGCGCGCCGTCTTGAACTGCTCCAACGCGGCGGCGAGTTCGCCCTTCTGCTCGGCCGCGTCGCCAGCCGCGTATGCGGCCTCCGCGGCTTGGATGTCGACGCGGAGCGCATCGATGCGCGTCGCTTCATCGTCGAGGCCGTCCGGCCACGCCTTCGCGATCTGCTCGAACGCAACGAGGGCTTCCTGCTTGTTGCCCTGCAGCTCGAGATCGCGCGCGACCTTGTAGGACTGCATGCCTTGCCGGCGACGGGATTCGAGCCGCAGCTCGTTGATCGCCGTGCGCTCGAGCGTCGACAGCGCATAGGCATCCTCGAGCAACGACGACGCCTTCTCAAATCGATCGGCCTGCAGCTCGAGCTGCGCTTGCTCCGTCTTCCACTGCGCCTTGACTTCGTTCTCCATCTGCACGATCGCCTCGGCGATCCCGGGCATCCCGTCCCAGAGCTTCTGCGCGGTGCGATACTCCATCAGCGCCGCGCCGTAGTTCTTCTCGTTGCGTGACTTCTCGGCCCCCTCGCGCGCTGCTTGCGCCATCTCGCGCACTGCTCGCTGCTGGACCTCAACTGCATCGGCGCGCGCCGGATCGCGCGTCAGCGCAGCCTGCGCATGCCAATCCACCTCGGCATAGCGGAACTCTGGCATCTTGCGGATCGCATCGAGGAACTGCCGCTGCGCCTCGCCATGCAGGGTCGCGACGGATGCATGCACCTTGGCCTCGCCCTCCATCGCCGGCTCATAGCCTGGCTTCCATTCTTGCGCCTTGCGGAACGCGGCGATCGCGTGCTCGAAGTCGCGCTTCAACAGATGGTCCGTGCCGATCGCGACGTCGCGCTTGGCGAGCTTGAGCCGCGCCCGATCGATCAGCGACAGCGCTTCCGGATCGCCAGCGCGCATCTGCAGCGCTTCTTGCAGCACCGCAATGCCGCGCAATTCGTGGTCGGCGTAGATCTCCTGACGGCCGCGCTCCAGCAAGTATCGGAATCGCACCTTTTCCCATTCGGCCTGCAGATCCTCAGCGACGGCGCCACCGTCCTGCATCTGCCGCGCGCGCTCCTGCTCCAGCTCCTCGTAGGCCTGCAGCACGTAGCCCTCCGCGAGGAATTCCTCGCTGCGTTCGATGGCCGAATTGGCCGAACACGCGGCAGCAGCGAGGACAGCGAGCAGGGCGAGAACGTTGCGGCGGATCGTCATGGAGAAAAACGGCCGGTGGCGCAGGGGCCGTGCGGCGACCAGAATGTGGGGCCTTGGACCAGGCCGGTCCAGCAATCTTCCAGCGCACTAGAACGATGTCCACAGTGAGCGGCCCCACCTACGGCCTGAACGACTACGTCAACGACGTCGGCGCCGTGCTCGACCGGAAGCCTGCGATGCCCGTGATCGTGCGCGAGGTCTCCAAGCTGACGAAGACGTTGTGCGCGGACGACCGCTGGCTCGACGAGCGGCATCGTCTCGGCAACGCGGACCACTACACGCGGCACCTGCTGCACAAGGACCCCAAGAACCGCTTCGTCGTGCTGTCCCTGGTGTGGATGCCGGGCCAGGGCACGCCGATCCACGACCACGCGTGCTGGGGCGCGATGGGGCTGATCGAGAACTCGCTCGAAGAAGTCTGCTACGACCGCCTCGACGATGGCTCGCGGCCCGGCTTTGCGGAACTCAAGGAGACGCGGGGCACCGACGTCGGCAGGGGCTCGGTCGCCTACCTGCTGCCGCCTTACGAAGAGATCCACCGCATCGGCAACACCACCGGCAAGCCGACGGTGTCGCTGCACATCTACGGCCGCGATCTCGACGAGATCAACGTGTTTGACCAAGCCACGGGCAAGGTCAGCCCGATGCGCATCAAGTACTACTCCACAGACTGCGGCGAGCATCCGTTCGTGATCTGACCAAGGCCACGACAGTGCGCGCGCAACGCGAAAGGACGCGCGCGAGCAAGCTCACGCTTGATCCCGCTGCGCAATACGGCCACCCTGGCGCATCTCCCGCTCGGAAGGACGCGCCCCATGGTTGATTCGGCTCGAAGGACCGATGTTGCCGCACTCATAGCCAACGCCACCGCGCGCGCTTGGTCATCGACGATCGCGCGCGATGGAGCCGAGTCCGCACTGCAAGAATGGGTGTCAGCAATCGCCGCGGCGGTCGGCGCGCGCCGGATCGAACTTCGCCTGGCAGACCATGGCGAGCAAAAGGGACGCGTCGTGGCCACCGCCACGCCCACTGACGCGCGCGAGGAAGCTCTGGTCGAGGTCGAACTGACGCACGAAGGCGCACAGCTGGGAACCGTGGTGGCGGAGATGCCGCAGCACGAAGGCCAGCAGATCGCGCACGCGCTGCGCGACGCGGCAGATGGGATGGCGACATTGCTCGCAGCGGATCGTCTTGCACAAGCGCGTCGCCAATCCGCAAGCGCGCGACACGATGTGGATCAACTCTGTCGCAGCCTCGTCGAACTGAGCAATGACCTGATTCAGTCCGTCGATCGCAACGGCCGCATCCTGTTCGCGAACACGACGTGGAAGCGCACGCTGGGACTCGAGGGCATCTCGGTCGAAGGCCGCTCGATCATGGAGTTCCTGCACGCGGACTCGCTGGCTCACTGCGGACTCGCGATGCAGCAAGTGTTCGCGGGCGCGCCGCTGCACCGCGTCTCGTTCGCGTTCCGCGGCCCGCTCGGCAACAAGGTCTCGGTCGAGGGCGACGTGATGCCGCGCATGGAAGACGGTGTCGTCACGGCGACACAGGGGTTCTTTCGCCGCGTGTTCGCCCCGGGCGAGAGCCCCGCGGAAAGCGCGTGGCGTTTGCATGTGCACGACGAGGCCTTCGAAGGTTCGCCCGAGGCGCTCGCGTATATCGGCACCGATGGACTCGTGCAGCGCGTCAATTGCGAGTTCACGCGCCTGTTCGGCTACACGAACGAGGAGGCCACGGCTCGCTCGATCGACCAACTCGTGGTCCCGGCCAGGCTCCGCAACGAAGGCGCAGACCTATGCCGCCGCGCCGGTGTCTCCGAGATCATCAACATCGAGACCGTGCGTCACGCCAAAGGCGGCGAGGAGATCGAAGTGTCGCTGCTCGCGACGCCGATCCGCGTCAATGGACGCCAAGTCGCGATCCAGTGCATCTA
>CAIYFF010000404.1 GCA_903925435.1 uncultured Planctomycetota bacterium
CTCGCTCGACATCCGTCCGGGCGCAGACCCAGACGAGATGTGCGGGCTTGCCAATCTCGTCGGCGATTGCCTCGACGAAGGCACGCAGCGATACGAAGCGTTGGAACTCGCGACCGCGGTCGAATCGATCGGCGGTGGACTCGAAGGCAACGCGCGCGGCGGCATGGTCCAGTGCACCGCGGACAACCAGAAGGCGGGCATCGAGCTGCTTCGCGAATACGTGATGCATCCGACGTTCCCTGGCAAGGAAGTGCGCCGCGTGCAGGCCGAGATCCTCACCGAGATCCTCGCTGACGAAGACGATCCACGTTCGGTCGCAGGAAGGCGGTTCCGTTCCGAGGTCTACGGCGCGCATCCGCTCGGCAGGCCGACGCAAGGAACGCGCGAGTCGATCGGCGCGATCAAGCCCAAGCACCTGCGCGCGTTCCATGACACGTGGTTCCGTCCCGCCAACGGCTACGTCGCCGCGGCTGGTCCGGACACGCCCGATCGCATGCTCGCGATGATGCGCAAGGCATTCACGTCGTTCCGTGGCAAGGCGCCGCAGCATGCGACGTTGACTGCGCCCGCGTTGCCGCAACGCGTGCGCGACGTGCACATCGCGATGGCGCGCGAACAGGTGCACATCTACATGGGGCACATCGGCGTGCGTCGCACGGATCCCGACTACTACGCGCTCGCGGTGATGGACCACGTGCTCGGAACGGGGCCGGGATTCACTTCGCGTTGCTCCAAGAAGCTGCGCGACGAACTTGGCTTGTGCTACTCGGTGAGCGCCGGCATCACGGCGAGCGCGTCGGAGGAGCCGGGCATGTTCACTGCGTACATCGGCACGTCGCCAGAGCATCGGCAACGCGCGATCGACGGCTTCATGGCGGAGATCGAACGCATCCGCACGGAACCGCCGAGCGAGGACGAGCTGCAGGACGTGAAGGACTACCTGACCGGCAGCTTCGTGTTCGGCCTCGAGCGCAACACCAACCTCGCTGGCTACGTCGTTCGCGCGAAGCGCTACGGGCTCGGCTTCGACTTCTTGCATCGCTACCCCGAGATCATTCGTGGCATCACGCGCGAGAAGGTTCTCGAGGTCGCGCAGAAGTGTCTGCACCCCGAGCGCATGGTCACCGTCAGCGCTGGAGCGAGCTGAACTCATGGCAAAGCATCCGACGCGGGACGAAGTCCTCGACGTGTTGCGGGAGATCGCGCCACTGGAGTTGGCGGCGGAGTGGGACAACGTGGGGTTGTTGGTCGCGCCACGCGCATCGGGCCCTGTTGCCCGCGTGTTGCTCACGATTGACCTCACCGAGGCGGTTGCGAACGAGGCGGTCGCGATGAAGGCCGACCTCGTCGTTGCCTACCACCCGCCGATCTTCCACGGCATCAAGAAGCTCGATGCCGCAGACGCGCGACAGCGCGGCGCGTTGCTCGCGTTCTCACGCGGCATCAGCGTGTATTCGCCGCACACCGCGCTCGATGCGGCGCCGGGTGGGATCGCCGATTGGTTGTGCAACGGCATCGCGGGCGGCGCCGCGCCGGAGCAGGTCGAAGTTTGCGGCGATGGCGAGTTTGGCCGCGTGCTCACCCTGAGCAAGGCGATGACGGTCGATGCGCTCATGCCCCGCATTCGAAAGATGCTCGGCGTGAAGAGCCTGCGCGTGGCGCACGCCAAGGCGCGCGGCAAGCACAAGGTGAAGCGCATCGCGGTCGCTGCTGGCTCCGGCGGCTCTGTGTTGCGTGCTGCGCGCGCAGACCTGTGGCTCACAGGCGAGTTGTCGCACCACGAAGCGCTTGCTGCGGTGGCGAATGGCACGTGCGTGGTGCTCGGTGAGCACAGCAACACCGAGCGCGGCTACTTGCGCGAGCTGAAGAAGCGGATGACGGAGCCCTTTGGCAAGGTGCTCGACGTGCGCATCGCGAAGAGCGACGCGGATCCGTTCTCGATCGCCTGACGCTGCGGCATCGCGGCGCCAACACGCAGCGAGCCCAAAAGGTACGCTCGCCCGCGCGAAAGTCAGGGATATGCAGGCCCATGTCCGCGTTGATAATCCCCACGAGAGTAACGTTTGGAAAGTGCAAACCCTTGGCAATCATCTGC
>CAIYFF010000405.1 GCA_903925435.1 uncultured Planctomycetota bacterium
ACCTCGCCCTTGCAGATGCCGTGGAAGTGGCGCTTCACGGCGTCGACGGTGAGGGCCTTCTTGATGAGTTCGTAGTCGGCCTTCGTCTTCACGAAGATGCCGACGTTGCTGCCGTCGCCCTTGTCGCCGCTGCGAGCCCAGGCAAACGAAGAGAGCTTCACCTTCGCCATCACGTCACCTCCACGCGAACGCGCGTCTTGACCTGGTCCTTCTGCAGCAGCGCCGGCCAGTAGCCGACGATGTCGGTCGCCTTCGGGCGGCCGCCGGCAAAGCCGGTGACGCCTGGCGGGCCGCTCGTGACGAGCGGCACGATCTCCATGCCGAAGCGATCGACCTTGTCCTCGTCGTTGCACTTCACGCCCATGCGCAGCACGACCTCCGGCGGGTCCGTCGGCTTCGCGATGCCTTCGTGGCAGACGCCGGCGCCGACGATCTCGACGATCTTCTCGTGTTCTTCGAACGTGCAGCCGTCGAGGGCGAGACGGCCCCAGACGATGTCGGCGCACAACTTGGCCTTCGCGACCGCGTCGGGACCGCTGACCGTCAGCTGGCCCGTGGTCTTGAAGCCGTTCTGGTAGCTGATCGAGACCTTGTAGGTCGGGGTCGCGGGGCCGCCCTTGATGCCAGACAACCGCACGCGGTCCTTGCCGACTTCTTCGATCTTCGCGCTCGTGAAGTCCGCGGTGCAGTCCGGGCCGAGGTAGCGGTTGGGATCACCCATCTCGTAGAGCAGCTGCGAGATCACGGTCTCGCGGTTCACGAGGCCGCCGGTGCCTTCGTGCTTCGTCACGACGAACGAGCCGTCGGGGCTCGCTTCGATCACCGGATAGCCGATGCGGACGAAGTCCTTCACGTCGCGCCAGCCGGTGAAGTTGCCGCCGGTGCACTGCGCGCCGCACTCGGCGATGTGGCCGGCCATCGTGCCCGCCGCGAGCTTGTCGAAGTCCTGCGGACCCCAACCGAACTCGTGGATCATCGGTCCGGCGACGAGCGCCGGATCGGTGAGGCGGCCGCCGATGACGATCTGCGCGCCTTGGCGCAGGCATTCGGCGACGGCGAACGCGCCGATGTAGACGTTGGCCGACAGGATGCGGCTCTGGACCTCGGACAACGCGCGGCCGTCGTCCATGTTCGCGAGCATGTGGCCCGACTGCAGCAGTTCGGGGATGCGCGTCAGGATGTCGTCGCCCTCGATGATGCCGACCTTGAGGCCCTTGATGCCCTGCTTCTTCGCGAGGTCGAGCACGGCGTCGAGGCACGCGCCCGGGTTCACGCCGCCGGCGTTGGCGATGACCTTGATGCCCTTCTGGTGCACCTCGGGCAGCACGCGCGACAGCATCGCGACGAAGTCCGTGGCGTAGCCCGCCTTCGGATTCCGCCCCTTGAGCTTCTGCATGATGCTCATGGTGACTTCGGCGAGGTAGTCGAGCGCCAGATAGTCGAGGGGGCCTTCGCGGACGAGACGCACAGGGCCGAGGATCGAGTCGCCCCAGAAGCCCTGGCCGTAGCCGATGAGAACCTTGTCGCGCATGTTGGAGGCCGAGCAGGATAGCGGGGGGAGCCCCGGATTCCCCAGGCGCAGCCGCTACGTCGCATTCCTTTCGCCCGGTGGCGGTGGTGCCAATGTGTGGCGGCCGGAGTCCGCCTCAGTATGATCCTGTGACGGCGGATCTCCCCGTGCACTTGGACCATTGCCATGAACAACAACCTCCGCAACCTCCTCGCCGTCGGCATCGCGGCGGCCCTTTCCACCGCCTGCGCCGCGGGCCCGCACCAGTTGGCCCGCACGGTCGACGACTGGGACAACCGGCTCTACGTCCAAACCCCCGTGATGAACGGCGTGCTGTACGTGGTGCCGGTGATTCCGTTGCTCACGGTGTGCGCGGCGCTCGGTGACTTCTTCATCACGGATGCCGCGTGCTTCTGGTTCGACGACGCGTGGGACGGCCACGGCACCGCGTTCCAGCACCTCAAGGTCGAACCGACCGACGGCCAGCTGCAGAGCCTGATGATCGAGGGCTCTGGCTGGATGGCGATCCAGGACAAGTGAAACGCGACCTCGCGTAGGAGGTCGCCAGGCCACATGACGCTGCGCGCGTGATGCGCGCAGCCTTCTGGATCAGCCCTTCTTCGCGGCAGCGCCCATGCGCTCGCGATCGGCGCCGCTGATCACCGTGGCGCCAGGGATGCCCGACAGATCGGGACCCTCGAAGCCTTCCGCAGCAGGTTGCTTTGCAACGGGCTGCTTCGGCTTGGCCGTGCGCGCAGCAGGCTGCGTGCCGACGTTCGCCGCAGTGGGCTTCGCCGCGGTTGGCTTTGCCGTCTGCGGGCGAGCTTGCGCAGGCTTCGGAGCGCGGCCTTCGATCTGTGCGGTAGGCACCGAGGGCTTCGGCGCCGGTTGGGCTGCAGTCGTCGGACGAACGGCGCGCGGTTGCGCAGCAGCTTGCGGCTTTGCTTGCGCAGTCGGAGCGACGCCAACCGGGCGCGCGCCGCGCATCGGCTTGTGCTGCGGAGCCTGTGCCACGCCGCGGGGCGTCGCAGCAAGTTGGACCAGCACGCCCAACCGTTCGCGGTGCGCATCGACAAACGTGCCGAGCACGCGCGCCGTGCCAAACGCAGGCAGAACCGACAGCGGGCCAACGATGGCGAGCTGGATCCACGGCGCGTTGCCGAGGGACGCGAGGAACGCGATGGCCGCCGGCAAGAACGCGAGCCAATACAGGCCTGCGATGCGCAGATAGCCACGGCTGCTGCTGATGCCGCGCACGATGGTGACGGGCGACAGCGCCGACATGTCGCCGCGATGCTGCCTCAGGATCAACGCCATCGGCGCCAAGAACATGCCGAGCAAGAGCGCCGGCAGCATCGACATCGACGGCACGCCCAGCATCAGCGCGACCATGGCAGGCGCCACGAACGCGCCATACACGGCGAGATGGTCGAGCAAGAACCGCTTGCCCTCCTGCAGCGTTTCCGCAGCCGATGGCCACTCCGGCGGATCGCTCTCGCCGTCCGCGCTGCGCAAGTAGACCTTGCGCGCAATCGCGCCAACAAGGCCAAGCACGCACAAGGATGGCGGAGCAGCAAGCGCAGCGAAGAGCCACGGCGAGCCGCCGGTCAGCATTCCGCCAGCGCTCACGAGGATCGGGAACGCGAGCATCGTCGACAGCGACGCTGCAGGCATGATGCCCTGCGCCATGTATTGCACGGCGTCGAGCGCATGCTCGCGCGCATCGGATGCCGCTGCCTCAGGCCCGCGCGCCGTGGCGCTGCGAGGCGACTCGGCTGCGGATGGAGCATGGGCAAGAAGGCCGTGTCGCTTCAGTCGCGACGCTACGTGATCGCGCAGAGGTCCAGGCTCCATGCCGTCATGGACGCGCACTGCCTCGTCCTGATGGCCGAGCTGCAAGCAGATCTCGGCGAGCTCGCGGTAGACGTCCTGCGACGCCATTCCTCGTTCGACGGCGCGATGGAGCGATGCATAGCGCAGCTCCGGCGTCGCCTCTTCCTGCGGTGTTGCGATGTTCCCCAGTTCCACGGTGCTCTCCTGATCTTCCTTGTCGAGATTGCCACCAGTGTTTCGGCTCGCCGAGCGGGCATCTTGACGCAGTGCGTCTCGCGGCGGGATCGGGTCGCGCACGCTGCGTTGCGATCTGCATCAAGGCGCGCATGGCCCCGCGTCGATCTGTGCGTTCGAGGATCGGCTCATGGCATCGACGTTGCGCGCACTCGTTTGCATCTCACTTCTCGCCATGTCGTGTGGCGCGCAGAACGTCACCGTGCCCGCGGTCCTCAACGGTCTCGAAGGGGGATCTGCCACGAGCATCCCGTTCGGCACCAACCAGCCTGTGCGCGTGCAATACGTCTACGACGCAGAAGAGCTGCCTTGGACCGGGCCGCGAGCGATCACGCGCGTTTCGCTCCGCGCGGACAACGCCGAACCTGGCGTGACGACGTTTGCGCAGAAGGGCTACGTGTTCGTCACGATGCTGCTGTCGACCACGTCGTTGCGCGCAGGCGAGACGACCGCCACCTACGCGGACAACTACGGCGCCGACGCGATGGTCGTGCTCGACAACGTGCCGATGCTGCTGCCCGCGCAGTCAGCTGTGCTGGGCGCGCGCGCGGCCAACATCGACTTCGTGCTGCCGCAGCCATGGGCCTATGGCATGACGCCGATGCGCCCCAACGTGCCTGCGCCGCGCAATCTGCTCGTCGAGTTGCGCATCCATTCGCAACCAACCGGCGTCTATCGCATCGACAACGTCGGCTCGTGCTCCAGCTCGCCCGTGCAGTTCGGATCGCTCGGGCCAGCATGCGCGTCGAGCGGGCTGCAGTTGCAACTCCAGCCTGGCGCATCGCTGCTGGCTGGCTCGACGTTCACGTGGACGATCCGCAACGTCGTGCCAAACGGGCCCACGCTGCTGTTCGTCGCAACGCAGCAACAGCCGCTCCTGTTCGGCGCGCCGACGCTGCCGATCCCCGTGCCGCTGTTTGATGCGACCAATCCGCTGTCACCCAACGCGGCTCTCGCGCAGATCGCGCCAGAGCTTCGCTACGGCGCGCCCGATTGCTTCATCAACGTGCAGCCCGAGGTGTCGTTGTTTGCGCTCGCGGACGCCGCCGGCAATGCGGCGATGAGCGTGTCGCTGCCAGCGGACCGGGGCCTCGTCGGCGCTTCGGTCTACGCGCAGGCCGTCGGTTACTCGCAGACCGCAAATCCGATGCAGATCGTCACCAGCATCGGCCAGCAGTCCACCGTGTGCGGCCCTCTCGGCGTGGCGCGCATCTACAACTTCGGCAGCGTGACGGCGACGGTCGGCCAGCGCTCGCTCGGCCAAGGCGCGGTGCTCGAGTTCTACTGATCTGACGGGGCTCTGCGCGCAGAGCTTCGCCGCGCTTGCCGCCGCGGGGTCGTTGGCCGACACTCCCCGCCCCCCATGAAGGTCCTCCTCTGCCGCCCGCGCGGCTTCTGTGCTGGCGTCGAACGCGCGATCGAGACCGTCGAACGCGCGCTGGCCAAGTTCGGTCGGCCGGTCTACGTCCGCCACGAGATCGTCCACAACAAGGTCGTCGTCCAGGACCTCGTGCAGAAGGGCGCGGTGTTCGTCGATCACCTCGAGGACGTGCCGACCGGCAGCCACGTGATCTTCTCGGCGCACGGCGTTGCGCCGGACGTGTTCGCGCAGGCGAAGCGCTTCAACCTGAACTCGATCGACGCCACCTGCCCGCTCGTGACCAAGGTGCACGTCGAAGCCAAGCGCTTCGATCGCCAAGGCATGACCATCCTGCTGATCGGGCACGAGGACCATGTCGAAGTCGAAGGCGTCGTCGGTGAAGCGCCGCAGCGCACGATCGTCGTCGCGACGGCCGAAGAGGCCGAGCAAGTGCAGGTGCCGGATCCAGACAAGGTCGCGGTGCTCACGCAGACGACGTTGTCGGTGGACGAGGCGATGCGCGTGATGAGCGTGCTGAAGCGCCGCTTCCCCAAGTTGCATTCGCCGCGCAAGGAAGACATCTGCTACGCGACGACGAACCGTCAGATGGCGGTCAAGGCGCTGCGCGGCAAGGTCGACGTCTGGCTCGTCATCGGCGACAAGATGAGCAGCAACAGCAATCGCTTGCGCGAGATCGGCGCCGACTCAGGCGTGCCTGCGTATCTCGTGCTGCAAGCTAGCGAGATCGATCCAGCCTGGCTCATCGGCAAGCAATCGATCGGCATCACGTCGGGCGCGAGCACGCCCGAGAGCAGCGTCGCTGCCGTGGTGGATCGCCTTCGCGCGCTCGGCGCGACGTCGGTCGAAGAGGTCGAAGGCGAACGCGAGACGATCGAGTTCAGCCTGCCTCTCCAAGTGCGCTGAACGGAGTCATTCGATGCGCGTCGCGCTGTGCCAGATCGACACCACCGTCGGCGACCTCGCCGGCAACAGCGCGCGCATCGTCGCGTTTGCGCAGCGAGCCAAGCAGCAGGGCGCGCAACTCGCGGTGTTCCCAGAACTCGCGCTGTGCGGCTACCCGCCAGAAGACTTGCTCGTGCGGCCCGAGTTCTTGCGCGCCCACGAACGCGCGCTAGCGGAGCTCGCGGCGAGCGTCCCGCACGACTTGCCTGTGTTGCTCGGCTGCGTCGCCGAGAACCAGCATGCGCGCGCGACTGGCGGCCGCCCGTTGCACAACGCGGCAGCGTGGCTGTTCGGCGGCAAGTCGCGCATCGTCGCGCGCAAGAGCCTGCTTCCGACCTACGACGTCTTTGATGAGGGGCGCTACTTCGAGCCGTGGCGCGAACCCAAGCAGAACGTCGTCGAGCACGCGGGCGTGCGGATCGGCGTCGTCATCTGCGAAGACGGCTGGAACGACGAAGAGTTCTTCTCGGAGCGGCAGTATCCGATCGACCCCGTGCAAGAGGTCGTTCGCGCCGGAGCTGAGTTCGTCGTCAATCTCAGCGCGTCGCCGTGGAACCTCGGCAAGGATGCGTTCCGCGGCCGCATGGTCGCGTTCGCTGCGCGCCGCCACTCGGTGCCGATGCTGTATGCCAACCTCGTCGGCGGCAACATCACGTTGCAGTTCGACGGCGGCACGCTCGCGGTGTCGCAGAACGGCTTTGCGTTCGTGCCGGTGCAGTGGGAGGAGGCGATGCACGTCGTCGAAACGAAGGAGCATCTTTCGTGGACCGAGCAGCTCGTCGAACGGCCCGCGCCCGAGATGCACTGTCGCGCGATCGTGCAGGGCATTCGCGACCACGCGCAGAAGTTTGGTTTGCCGCGCGCCGTGATCGGATTGTCGGGCGGCATCGACTCCGCGGTCGTGGCGACGCTTGCAGTCGATGCGCTCGGCAAGGACCACGTTGCGGGCATCGCGATGCCGTCGCGCTATAGCAGCGACCACAGCCTCGAGGACGCAAAGGCGCTCGCGCACAACCTCGGCATCGAGTTCCACGTGATGCCGATCGAGCCGATGGTCTCGGCATACGAGTCGACGCTCGCTTCGGTGTTTCGCAGCGGCGAGCCAGGCTTCGCAGAAGAGAATCTGCAGTCGCGCGTTCGCGGCGCGCTGCTGATGGCGTTCTCCAACAAGCGTGGCCACGCGGTGTTGACCACGGGCAACAAGAGCGAGTGCGCGGTTGGTTACTGCACGCTCTACGGCGACACGAACGGCGCGCTCGCGCCGATCGCGGACTTGTGGAAGACCGAAGTCTGGGAGCTGGCGCGTTTCCTCAATCGCGACGGTGAGCGCATTCCGGTGCGTTCGATCGAGAAGCCGCCGTCGGCAGAGTTGCGCCCCGGCCAACTCGACACCGACAGCTTGCCGCCATACCACGAACTCGACCCAGCGCTGAAGCTGCTGGTGGAGCAGGAGCTGTCGGTCGCCGACGTCGCGTCGCGCACGGGCATGGCGCGCGAGCGCGTGGCGGAACTGTTCGCCAAGGTGCAAGGCGCCGAGTTCAAGCGCTACCAGTACCCGCCGACGATTCGCGTGAGCGGTCGCTGCTGGGAAGGGCGCTGCGTGCCGGTGTCGCACCGCTACCGCGAACGCTGACGCGCTGCCGCGGCGCAGCGGCTGCGATCACTGCTTCTTGTCGGGCGCGTCCTGCTTCTTCTTCTTGTCGCCAAACAGGCGGTCGAGGCCCTTCTGCAGCAGGTCTTGGCCTCGTTGCTC
>CAIYFF010000406.1 GCA_903925435.1 uncultured Planctomycetota bacterium
AGGACATGCCGTAGTAGTTGCCCTCCTTGTAGGTGTAGTGGCACGGCATCTGGCGGCCCTTGCAGCGGTCGTTGCCGTTGCCGATCAGCTGGTTGATCGCCTCGCCGAGCGGCAGGCCGCGCATCATTGCGGCAGCGCCTTCGCGCAGCGCGGGGAACACCCAGTCGCGCGCTTCCATGGCCGCCGTCGAGCCGACGGTCGCGGCTTCCTGGCCGAGGATCGGGCCGTAGAAGCCGATGCGTCCCTGGCGCTGCAGCATCAGCATGCGGCGATCGAACTCGCGCACCTGGACCATCTGCTCGTAGAGGAACAGCATCGTCGCCACGGGCAGCTTCGGATCGGCGCCAGGAAGGACCGTTCCGTCGTCGCGCAGCACGCGCACGAGGCCGAGCGATTGCGGCATCGCCGCGCACGAGGCCTCGGGCTTGCTGGCCGCTGCCGCGCGCAAGGCGGGCTTGCTGGCGGCGGCCTTCTTCGCTGCGGGAGCCGCCGGCTTCGCCTGCTTCTTGGCCGACCCCGGGCGCTTGCCCAGGGTGGCCGTCGCTGCAGGCTTCTTCGACGCGGACTTCGGTGCCTTCTTGGTCGCCATCGCGGAGCGGAGCTATCGGGGGATCAGGCCAGCAGCAGACGCCAAGGCTGCTCGAGGCATTCCTTGACGACGTTCATCCAACGCGCGCCCGTGGCGCCGTCGACGATGCGGTGGTCGATCGAAACCGACAGGTACATCTTCTTGCCGACGACAATTGCGCCGTCCTTGACGATGGCCGCGTCCTTGATCGCGTGCACGCCCATGATCGCAACTTCGGGGAAGTTGATGACCGGCGTCGCAAACAGGCCGCCGATGTTGCCGGCGTTCGTGATCGTGAACGTGCCACCCGTCAGGTCGTCGACCGTGACCTTGCCGTCGCGCGTGCGCGCCGCGAGGTCCTGGATGTCGCGCGCCAGTTCGGCGACCGACTTGCGGTCGACGTCCTTGACGACCGGGACGATGAGGCCGTTGTCGGTGTCCGTCGCGATGCCGAAGTTGTAGTAGTGCTTCACGACGAGCTCGTTGGTCGACTCGTCGAGCGAGCAGTTCATCATCGGGAACTGGCGCATCGCCGCGACGATCGCCTTCATGATGAACGGCAGGTAGGTGATGTTGACGCCCTGGTCCTTCATCGCGTTCTTCGCCTCGCCGCGGATCTTGACGAGATCCGTGACGTCGATGTCGTCGACGTAGGTGAAGTGCGTCGCGGTGAACTTCGACCGCGTCATCGCCTCGGCGATCTTGCGGCGCAGGCCGCGGAAGCCGATGCGCTCCTCGGTGCGGCCAGCGGGCGCTGGCGCGATCGAGATCGGCGCGAATGCGCGACCCGCAGCGGGCGCTGCTGCGCCAGCGGCTGCCGCCGGACGTGCGCCTGCGCCGACGTTGGCGAGGTCGTCATTGGTGATGCGGCCGCGCGGGCCGGTTGCGGCAACGGCACCGAGGTCGATGCCGAGTTCGCGCGCGCGACGGCGCGTGGCCGGGGCCGCGAGCACCTTGCCGGGCGACGACTGCACGAATGCGGCGGGCGCTGCCGGAGCTGCTGCGGCAGCGGGTGCTGCAGCGGGACGCGGCGCGGGCGGCGGGACTGCGACGGGCTTGGCGGGGGCCGGAGCCGGCGCGGGTGCAGCGGGCTTCGCCGCGGCGGGTGCGGGAGCAGGAGCCGCAGCGGGCTTCGGCGCAGCGGCCGGAGCCGGAGCTGCAGCAGCAGGCGCGGCGCCGCCGGCGGCGCCAGCGTCGATCACTGCAATGACGGAGCCGACCGGAACGACGTCGCCTTCCTTGCAGCGCAGTTCGGCAATGACGCCGGTGTAGGGCACCGTGATCGTCACGGTCGCCTTGTCCGTCATCACCTCGACGAACTCATCCTCTTCCTTGACCTGCTGGCCGGCCTTGACCTTCCAGCTGACGATCTCGCCCTCGGCAATGCCTTCGCCGATGTCGGGCAACTTGAATTCCTTGATAGCCATGTCCGTAGTCAGTTCCTGATTGTCGGTGTGCGAATGGGAATGGTGTCAGGCTCGCGCGATCGCGCTCACCAGACGAAGGTCTTCTCGATGCCGGCGAGCACGCGCTTCTGGTCCGGCATGTAGAGCGGTTCGAGCGTGTAGGGGAACGGCGTGTCGAAGCCGGCGACGCGGACCACCGGGCCTTCGAGATACTCGATCGCCTTCTCGGCGATGATCGCGGACAGCTCCGCGCCATAGCCGCAGGTCTTCGGTGCCTCATAGACGACGACGCAGCGACCGGTCTTCTTGACCGACTCCAACACCGTCTCTTCGTCGAGCGGCACCAGCGTGCGGAGGTCGACGACCTCGACGCTCTTGCCGTTCTGCGCTGCGGCCTCGGCGGCGGCGAGGCACACCGGCACCATCGCGCCGTAGCACAGCACCGTGACGTCCGTGCCTTCGCGTGCGATGCGCGCCTTGCCGATCGGCACGACGTGCTCGCCGAGCGGCACTTCGCCCTTCGCATGGCGATAGAGCGCCTTGGGCTCGAGGAACATCACCGGGTCCTCGTCGCGGATCGACGCGATCAGCAGGCCCTTTGCGTCGGCCGGCGTGCTCGGGATCACGACCTTGAGGCCGGGCGTGTGGCAGAAGTAGGCCTCGCTCGACTGGCTGTGGTAGTGGCCGCCGCGGATGCCGCCGCCGTAGGGCGAACGGATCACCATCGGGCACGTGTACTCACCGCCCGAGCGATAGCGCATCTTCGCGGCTTCGCTGACGATCTGGTCGAAGGCCGGGTAGATGAAGTCGAGGAACTGGATCTCGGCGACCGGGCGCATGCCGTAGAGGGCCATGCCGATGCCGGTGCCGATGATGCCGCACTCGGAGAGCGGCGAGTCGAAGCAGCGCTTCTCGCCGAACTG
>CAIYFF010000407.1 GCA_903925435.1 uncultured Planctomycetota bacterium
CAGATGACTTCGCTGTGCATCGGTGCGGACGCGTTCGTCGTCCCCAGCGGTTGCAGCGTCTTGCGGTGCGGTCGGCGTGGTCAGCGTCGGCCTGTTCGGAGGGATGTTGATGATCCGTGGACCAGTACTGCCGCTGCAGCGCGACGGCCTTTGGCGTTTGATCCGCCAGCGGTCGAGCTTGTTCGAGCGAGGTTTCCGCGTGATTGCGGAGCAACTCGAGCTCGGCACCGCAGGGTTGCCGCCGGTCGATGGCCTGCTGCGCGATGCCGGCGGCTCGCCGGTGCTGGTCTTCGCGACCGATGATCGCGACAACTCGTTGGCCGCGCGCGTGCTGGCTGCGCATGCGTTCTGGCTGCGCAATGCAGAAGGCATGGCGCGCGCGCTCCCGGAGGCTGACCTGCGCGATGGCGCGGATTGCCGCCTGCTCGTGATCGGCGTTGCGCTGCGCAGCGAGATGATCGCAACGCTGCAGCGGTTGCAGATCGCGGGCCTGGAAGTGCTCGAAGTCGACACGTTCCGCATGGGCGGGCAGGAGCGCGTAGTCGTGCGTGCGCACGGCGACGCTGCCAAGAAGCCGGCCGGCATGGACCTCGACGAGTCGGTCTGCGCTGCGGGCCGCAGCGTGTTTGCGTCGTTCGAGCAGTTTGCTCATCGACTCGACGCCAAGATTCGGATCGAAGGCGATCGGTTCTCACGCCGCGCGAGCTTCGAGGGTCGGTTGCTAGGCGACTTGTGGTTTGAGGCCGGCGCGGTCCACGCGCTGGTTTCTGGCGGGGCCCAGCGGCGCATCGACACCGATGCAGACCTGCGCACCGTGTGCGACCTGTTTGCCCGCCGCTATCTGCAGGTGCATGGGCCCGCGATGGAGATCGTTTCGGAAGCGCATGCCTCCGCGGTTGCCGCCGAAGACACCCTCGACGCAGACCCTAGCCCGACCGCCTTCCCGGCCAATGGCCTGGAGGCAGTGCGAGCATGCCTGTCCACCTCCAGACTGACGCGCGAGGAGCGCGAGGCTCTGCTCGACCCCGCTTACGGCCGCGACCAGGAGGAGCGGACTTCCGCCAGCTGAACTGTCGTAGCGGACAGTCGCTGACGGGCTTTCGATGGAACGCCAACTCGAGCCTGTAGGAAGCCTGGGACGCCGGTTGATGCAGCGATTGCTGCGTCGGCCAGGCACCGGAGCCGCGGCGACGCGCGAGGCGCGCGTGATTGCGGTTGCGTCGGGCAAAGGCGGGACGGGTAAGTCGTTCTTGTCGACCAATCTCGCGGTGGCGTTGCACCGCATGGGCCGACGCGTCGTGGTGGTGGACTGCGACTTTGGGCTCGGCAACGCCCACCTGCTGCTGGGCGTCAATCCGCGCTTTGCCCTGCATCACTTGCTGTCCGGCGAGGCGGACCTCACGCGCGTGCTGACGCCGACGCCATTTGGGCCAGAGCTGGTCGCTGGCGGATCGGGCATCAGCGGGCTCGCAGAGTTCAGCGCGCGCCAGTTCTTGATGCTCGCGCGCGCGCTCGGTGCCGTTGCCCGCGATCGCGACGTGGTGATCCTCGACTGTGCTGCAGGTCTGTCGACGCAGTCGCTGCTGACGACGCTCGGCGCGGAGCACGTCCTGCTCGTCACCAACCCAGAGATCGCCGCGCTGACGGATGCCTATGCCCTCGTGAAGTGCATCGCGCGTTACGAGCGCAGCCCCGACATCCACCTCGTGGTCAACCGGGTCGCCGAGGCGGGGCAAGGCCGGCCGACGTTTGAGCGCCTTGCCGATGTGACGCGCCGGTTCGTGGGCCGTTCGCTGCACTACCTCGGCGAGATCACGGACAACCCTGCGGTGTCCCATCGGCGTCTTGGTCAGCCCCCCCTGATCGTCAGTCATGAGGAATGCAACGAATCCAAAGCGATACGTTCGATCCTCAATGGACTCGAAGTGGCGGCTGGTCCGCTGGTGGCTGGGATGCCGGCCGAAGGCCTCGAACAGCGGTTGATGCAGCGCCTCCGCGGCCGCTGACCTATCCGCATCAGGCCTTGGGCTTGCGCCGCGGGGGGCTGTGATGGGGGATCCTCACACGCCCGATCCGGCCTTTGCCGAGGCTGTGCTCCCGCCGTCCCGGCGTCGATTGCTGCTCCGACTCTGGGCCGCATGCACGCTGTTGTTGGCCGTCCGCGCCTTCGCGCACGGGATGCTGACCGCGAACGTGCGCCCTTCTCTGGGCGCCCTGCCGACGGTCATCGACATCAACCGAGCATCGGTGGCCGAACTACAGGCGTTGCCAGGCATCGGCCCCACTCGGGCGGAGGCAATCGTCTTGCATCGCGTGCGGCATGGGCCGTTCTCGGACGTCGACGGGCTGCTTCTTGTCGACGGGATCGGCGACGACACGGTGGCGAGTTTGCGGTCGTGCGCGGTTGCTGTCGGTCCGCACGAACCCAAGTGAGCCAGGCAGCGCCCTACTCCGACGCTGCGTAGCGGCTGGCTTTGGTGTAGGGTGCGCAGCCCCCATGGATGCGGAACAGGCCATCGTCGACGACTGCGTGCGGCGCGCGCTGCTGGAAGACCTTGGGTCGTCCCAGCTTGATCCCGACGCGGATGTGACGAGCCGGCTCTCCGTGTCGGCCGATCTTCGGGCCCACGCGCGCATCACGGCGAAGGCGCGCGGAGTCATCGCAGGGCTCGATTGCGCAGTGGCTGCGTTCTCGATGCTCGATCCGACTTCGCAGACGGTCTGCCATCGCCGCGACGGCGACCCGGTGAAGCCGGGCGACCTCGTGCTCGAGGTGTCAGCCCGGATGCGCTCGCTGCTGGCCAGCGAGCGCACGGCGCTCAACTTCCTGCAGCGGTTGTCGGGCATCGCGACCGTGACGGCCCAATTCGTCGCCGCCGTGAAGGGGCTGCCGACCAAGATCCTCGACACACGGAAGACGACGCCTGGGCTTCGCGTGCTCGAGAAGCGCGCGGTCGTGGCTGGCGGCGGGACCAACCATCGCATCGGTCTCTACGACCAGGTGCTCCTGAAGGAGAACCACTTCGCTTGCGCGAAGCCGTTGCCCTACGTCGAAGTCGTGCGCCGCTGCGTTGCCGCGCACCCCGCGCCGGTGGTCGCTGAGGCGCAGACCGAAGCCGAGGCGGTCGCGGCGGTCGACGGCGGCGCCAGCGTCGTGCTGCTCGACAACTTTCCGCCAGGGCCGTCGCTGCAAGACGCCGTGCGCGCAGTCCGCGCCGCGGCGGCGAAGAAGGGCGGCAAGGTCGCCATCGAGGCCTCCGGTGGCGTGCGGCTCGACAACGTGCGCGCGTATGCCGAATGCGGCGTCGATCGCGTCTCGATCGGCGCGCTGACGCACTCGGCTCCTGCGCTCGACTTGTCGATGCTCGTGGAGGAACGGCGGTGACCGCTGCCGGACCGCTGCGCTTTCCGCCCGACGCGCGCCAGGTCCGGTTGGCGCGCCAGCACGTTCATCAGCAGGCTGGATTGCTCGGCGCCGCGGAGTCGCTGTGCGACGCGGCCGCGCTCATCGTCGACGAACTTGCCAACAACGCGGTCGAGCACGGCTCGAGCTACCGTCGAGCGGGGGCGATGCTCAGCGTCGACGTGACGTGGTCGGCAGGTCGGCTCAGCGTGGAGTTCATCGATCCCGAGATGCCGGAGCAGGCGGTGCGCGAACTCGCCGCCGCGCTGCAGGCTGCTGCGGATGGCATGCCGTCGCTGGAGAACGAGCGGGGCCGTGGGCTGTTCTTGATCTCGATCTACATGGAAGAGGTCCGCGTCGAGTTGGCGCCGGGCGGCGGCCTTCGTTTGCTGGGCAAGCTGTCGCCGAGTTGATTTGGTGCGCGCGTTCGCCCGCTTTCTCGGTTGGTTTGCGTCCGCTCCGTCCTTCGTCCGGTGGGGCTGTGTCGCGCTGGAAATGGCGATCTTGTGGTGGGCGTCCTCGGGGCCCATCGGCGGCGCGCATGCATCGTGGCTGCGCGCATTCGTCCACAACCTGGCGCATGTCGTGGCCTACGCGGCGATGGGCGCGATGGAGGCGCTCGCATGCTCTGGCACCCGCGAGTTGCGTGCGAGCGAACGCGCGACGGCGGTCGCGATCGCAGCGGC
>CAIYFF010000408.1 GCA_903925435.1 uncultured Planctomycetota bacterium
GCGCGCGGAATGATCAGTGCGCTCGGGCCCGTGGTCGCCGTTCCGCTCGCGCCGAATTGCGTCACCACATCGTTGCTGATTTGGCCGAGCAACGTCGTCGTGCCCGGGAAGGTGAACGACTGCCAGTGCAACGATAGGCCTGCGAACGCTGGGTCGTTGGGCACGGTCAACGCGAGCGTCGATTGGCCGGCGCCATCGGTCAGCGCGAAGTACCACTCGTTGATGAGATCGACGCCGACGGCAAGCGAGCGCGAGTCTGCGGCATCGACGAGCGCGATCGGCGTCGGGCCGCCCGTCGTCGACAGTGCGTAGAACAGCGCCGCATTGGCGGGCGCTGCGGTCGCGCGCAGCGTGATCGGAGCGCCGAGCGCGCCCGGGGTGGTCTTGTCGAGCGCAAAGTCGTTCTGGCCAATGGCCGGAGCGGCGAGCGCGAGAAGCAGCATGGATCGCGTCGTGATGTGCATGGCGAGAGGTCGCGCAGGATAGCAGCGGTCCGCCATGGCCGTGCGCCCGGTCAAAGAGGCCCAATGCGGCGGATCGCAACAACGGGCTCAAGCGCAAGGCGCATCGTCCGAACATGAGACTGTGGCCCCGTGGTGGGGCCGTGGGCAATCCGAGGAGGCGCTGCGTGGCGGACTACGGACCAGTGGGCGGGCTCGAAGGGCTCGGCGATCGCTATGGCCGCACGCCGTGGAGTCGCGAGCGGTCCGTCCATGTGATCCATCGCGATGGCCATGCTCCGTCGGACTGCGCCGAGGTCGCGCGCGGCATCGACGTCGTGTTTGCGTTGGTGGAGCGACAGGCGCTCGACGCAACTGTCGAACGGCTGCACGCACAGCCACGCGCGCACGCGCCGTATCGCGCATTGGATGGCGGCGCGCAGCCAATCCACATCGAGCCGATCGCCGCGGTCGCGCGGATCCGCGCCGAGCAGCGTGCGATCGCATGCCGCATTCCGCACGACGAGCGCGACCTCGATGTCGCGTTCCTGCTCGGAGTGTCGCGAGCCGAATCCCTGCTCGACGAGGTGGGGCAATTGGACGCCGCTGCGATCGCGTGGATCACTGCGGTGAAGGGCGCCATCGCGCGCTAGCGCGGCTAGCCGCCGTCCATCTCCAGCGGATCGTCGACGCAAACGTCCTCGTCGCGGCATTCGAGGAAGCCTTCAGGCAACGCGACGTGCTCTTGCGGCCGTCCATCCTTGCAGCGGCGCGCGCGGATCGAGCCGATCGGGTAGGGCAAGTGGTCGGGCAGCGGCGCCAGCAGCGCGTCGAACTCTTCCAACGTGCGCACCATGTGCAACGCGCCGAGTTGCCGCTTCGCGCCGGGGAAGCCCTTGAGATACCACCCGGTGAACTTGCGCATCTGCGCCATGCCGTGCTTCTCGGAGAAGAACGCGCACAGCATCCGCGCGTGCTGCTGCATCGTCGCCTTGATCTCGCCGAGCGTGGGCAGCGGCCGCGGTTCCTTGCCGTCGAACACATCGACGATCTCGCCGAACAGCCATGGCCGCCCGAGGCAACCGCGGCCGACGACGACGCCGTCGCAGCCCGTCTGCCGCATCATCTGCAGGGCGTCCCACGGCTCGAAGATGTCGCCGTTGCCGAGCACCGGGATCGTCTTCGTCGCCTGCTTCAACTCCGCGATCGCGTCCCAATCGGCGCGGCCCGAGTAGAGCTGCTGCGCAGTGCGCGCGTGCAGCGCGAGCGAGCGCGCGCCCTCCTGTTCGCCGACGCGGCCCGCATCGAGGAACGTCAGCAACTGGTCGTGGATGCCCTTGCGGAACTTGATCGTGACGGGCACCGAGCCCGCGCCGTTGACGACCGCGCGCACGATGCGCGCCATCAGCTTGGGCCGCGCTGGAATCGCAGAACCGCCGCCGGCCGACGTGACCTTGCGCACCGGGCAGCCGAAGTTCATGTCGATGTGCTCGACGCCCCAATCGTTGACAAGGATGCGCGCCGCTTCGCCGAGCGCTCCCTCATGCGTGCCGTAGAGCTGGATGCTGCGGCGGCCGGTTTCGTCGGGGCCAAACGATGCGAGCTTGAGGGTCTTGGCGTGCCCTTCGACGAAGGCGCGCGCCGTGATCATCTCGCTGACGTAGAGGCAGCGGCCACCGGAGAAGCTGCGGCACAGTTGGCGGAACGGCGCGTTCGTGATGCCTGCCATCGGCGCAAGCACGACTGGCGGATCGACGGTCAACGGGCCGATCTGCAGCGGCCGGAACTCGCCCGGCTTTGCGACAACACGCGGCGCTGGCTGCCAGCCGTCGTCGCCGTCGAGGTCGGCTTCGGTGGTGGGGGCGTCCATTGCGCTCGGGTCAGTGGGTCACGCAGCGATCGGCTGCGGAAGAAGTCGGCGCCCCGCGCTGTCGCGGGGGCCGAGGTTGGCACTTGCAGTGCCACGAAGTGGTGCCCAGGAGAGGACTTGAACCTCCATCCGATGTTACTCGGGCCAGGACCTGAACCTGGTGCGTCTGCCAATTCCGCCACCTGGGCGCGGATCGGGCGCGAGAAGGTAGCAGCGACTTCGACCTTTGCAAGTGCCTTCCTTCTCACGCTGGTGCGTCCTACCGTGACTCGCAGATGGCCAAGTCGACGAGCAAGCCTGCAGCAGGCGCGGGCAAGAAGCCGCAAAGCAGCAACAAGAAGGACGCGCCGCCGCCGCTCGTCTGCGACAACAAGAAGGCCCGCTTCCAATACGAGATCCTCGACACGTTCGAGTGCGGCCTCGTGCTGCGCGGCACCGAGGTCAAGGTGCTGCGCCAAGGCCGCATGAGCCTCGACGAGTCCTACGCGCGACTGCAGGACGGCGAGGTGTTCCTGATCGGCTCGCACATCGACGAGTACTCGCACGGCAACCAGCAAAACCACGAGCCGAAGCGGAAGCGCAAGTGCCTGCTGCACCGCCGCGAGATCGTGAAGCTCAAGCAGAAGGTCGACGTGAAGGGCCTCACGCTCGTGCCGCTGCGCGTCTACTTCGGCGAGCGCGGCTACGCGAAGGTCACGCTCGCGATCTGCAAGGGCAAGAACACGCACGACAAGCGCGCGACGTTGAAGGAACGCGAGGCGAAGAAGGAACTGCGCAACGCGTAAGGGCTGGGTGGCGGCGGTGCGGCGCTCCAGACATGGCGTGACCCTGCTGCCGTCTTGCGACGACAGCA
>CAIYFF010000409.1 GCA_903925435.1 uncultured Planctomycetota bacterium
GAAGGACCGTTCCTGCATGCGCGCACGCGATAGCACACGGATTCTGTGGTTTCGGGCACCTTGCCCGGCGGGGGCCGCGGCGAGGGGCGCGGGGTGCACGGATCGCGCGCGTTGGGCTGCTATGCGCGGGATTGCAGGGCTCCGCGGATCGCGTTCCCCACAGCCGCGTGGTCGCAACCTAAGTGAGCTGGGTCGCGATCACTTGCGGGGCGAGTCAGATCACGTCCTTGCCGGCATGCACGACCCAGAGATGCCGCAGCCCGAGATCTGCGAGCGCGATCGTCATCGAGGGCGTGAGTTCTGGCGCGGACGACAGCTTGAACTCGAATCCGACGCGCCGATCCCCTCGTTGCACCAAGAGATCCAGTTCGGCCCCGCTGAAAGTCGCCCAGAAGAAGCACTCGTGGGGTCGGGCCTCGAGCACTGCGATGACCGTCGTCTTGCCGACCTGACGCGGCCCGAGGATTTCGACCATGGGGAACTCGCAGGACAGGGCCGTGAATCGCGCCAGCGGCTGGGTGCGAGAGGTCCTCGAGGTTGAACATCCAAACTACGAGTTCGAAAAATCAATGTGGCCCAGGGAGTTCCGTGTCTGCGGCCCTGGCGGAGACCGCAGCCGACGGCGAGGCCTCGCGATGCGTTCTGAGTGAGTGTGGAAGCGGGCCGAAGCTCGATGGCGCGGCGGGAATGTCCCCGCCGATGTCGATGTCGCGGCGTGTGTCGCACGCGCCGCGGATCGTGCCTTGCGGAGAGATGTGCAGCGACAGTGGCGGAGAGCAAGCTCATGCAATTTGGAAATCAACCGTTGATTCGAGTCTCGGGACTGGTAGCAGTTGCCGGCATGAAGAAGCGACAGGCAAACTCGAGAGTCCTTTCCCTTGTTGCGGCGGCACTTCTCATGGCAAGTGTGTCGACCGCGCAGTCGGATCCGTGCTACTGCACGGTGCAGGTGCGCTTCAACTGGTTCTCTCTCGAGTGGGAGGTCGCGAACTGCAATTCCAATTGCCTACCGGGAGAGGGTGCTTGTCTGAACATCCCAACCGTGCTCGCGGACGGCACCCAAGTGCGAGTGTGTGGATGCCTCCAGGCAGATGGGTCCTACAAGGCCCCGAACTGCTACTGCAGCGGGAAAGTGATCAATCCCGACTTCGAAGAGGATCAACAGACGTCCGCTGTAGAATGCACGGAGCTACAGGCGTGCCCTACAGAGACGTTCAAGTGCTCTGCCAATCACCTGTTTGCTTTCCCCGGCGCCTGGGTGGAGGCATGTAAGTGTCAGGGGTAGTGCGGGCGCGGCTGGCGGCTGGTGCATTTCTGCTCGCCGGGGTAGCGCTCGTCGTATGGCTCCTGATGCAAGTCGGTCGCGACGTCCCGGCGACGCTCCCTTCCGACGCAGGGATTGGTGGAAGCGGCGAGTCTCGATCCACGGCCCTGGCTGGGGAGGTTCCTACCAATCCTGCCACGGATCGCATATCGCTCACGCGAGCCATCGTGCAGGTTCTGACGCGCGACAATCGGCCAGTTCGCGGGGCCGTGGTGCGATACGATGGGGTCGAGCATGTCTCCGACGAAGCGGGCAATGTCAGCTTCGTTCCCACGGCGATGGCGCATGCCATCGGAGTCTCCCATGACGGCTATTTGCCTGAAGAAGAGGTGGAACTGGCTGGCGAGAACACAATTGTGCGTCTGCGTCCGGCGATCACGATCGACATCCAGGCGGTGCTCGATGAGTCTCGACCATTGTCGGGCGCCAGATTCTGGGTCCGACCTTACCGAATGCCTCGAGCCGAACTGATGTCGGAGGACTCGGCTCCGTCTGCTGTCACCGACGAGATGGGGAGGGCGAGCATCGGCCCTTTCGAGTTCCCGGCAGCAGGTATCCTGTTTCTGCAGGGCATGCATGAGGATCGCGCCTTCTGCAAACATGCGCAGGAAGAGGGGAGGAGTATTGTCTTTCGTGATGCCGGTCGGCACACAGTGACCGCGAGATTCCTGACCCCTCGCGTGATTGCAGTGGATCTTCCTGAGTCCGGAGTCGTGACCTGGAAGGCGCAACTGCTGGGCAACTCGCTGTGCCTCCCTGAGAACGGAGAAGCGTCGTGGACGTGCGACCGCATCGCGGCACGCATCCAGAAGCAGTTTCCCGATGCGGTCGTCACGATGGCCCTCCCGGCCTACCCGGCGGGAACGGCGCAAGTCTGGGATCCGCGCGTTACCTTGTGGATTGCCGGACGCCAACCGTTCGTGGCCACCTGCAAGGCAGTTCCCGCTGACGAGTTTGTTGCGCCCCAGAGGATCGAGCCGCCGCGCGGTGCACTACACGATGGATTCGGTAGCCTCCGAGCCGTCGTCACGGATGCTGCTGGGAAGAGGCTGCCGGATTCGATGTTTCGACTGATCGGGGACCTCACACAGGACTGGCCGGGCGACCGCAACCTTCTAGTGAAGCCAAAGGGGCAGGACACGGGCGGTTGGATGACATTGCCGACCGGGACGTGGCGCGTGGATTTCTACGACGATGTGCTTCAGGCCTTGGCCAAGGCGCAGTCCGCTGCAACGGTCACGCTTGCCAAGGGGGGCATGGCCGAGGCAAGGGTGGCGTTCGATCGCAATTTGGTGAAGTGCAGGTACGAGGCGCGATTCGACGGCGAAGGGCCGTGGCCGTCGGCCGGGGTGGTTCGACTCCAGAACGCGGAGTTGGGTCTCGACGTCCCGTTCCTCCGGAACAACACCATGCAGCCATTCGAATTCCTCTTGCCCGAGGGTGAGAACTCGGTGGTTGTCGAGGCGCGCACGACGCAGGAGGGGCCAGTTCTCGTGGGGCGCACTGTGATCACGATTCGCGCCGATAGTTCTGCGCCGCAGCCGGTGGTTCAGGTGCTGCTGGCTCCGAAGCGCTGAAGTTTGCGCTCGAAGCAGCCTCGCCTGGTGAGGTGCAGGTTCGAAGCGAGCGTCGACAGCGCAGGCCCCATGCCGACGGCGCGGCCTCGCGCTGTGTTCCGAGTGAGTGTGGAAGCGGGGCGAAGCTCGATGGCGCGGCAGGAATGTCCCCGCCGATGTCGATATCGCGGCGTGTGTCGCACGCGCCGCGGATCGTGCCTTGCGGAGAGATGTGCAGCGACAGTGGCGGAGAGCAACCTCATGCAAGTTGGAAATCAACCTTTGATTCGAGTCTCGGGACTGGTAACCGTTGCCGGCATGAAGAAGCGGCAGGCATACTCGAGAGTCCTTTCCTTTGTTGCGGCGGCACTTCTCATGGCAAGTGTGTCGACCGCGCAGTCGGATCCATGCTACTGCATCATGCAATTGCACTTCGATTGGTGGTCGCTCACATGGATTGTTGATGAATGCGGCGGCAACTGCCTTCCCGGCGAAGGGGGCTGTCGCACATCCTCGACATTCCTGCAGGATGGAACGGAGGTCTGGGCATGCGCTTGTCGACAGGCAGATGGGTCGTATCGGAAGCCAAATTGCTACTGCTCGGGGTCCGTTGTCAATCCAGGGTTCGAGTCATCGCAGCAACCATCTCGAGTAGATTGCAGTGCGTTGCAGGCATGCCCTGTGGAGACGCATAAGTGCTCCTCCGCACACCTGCTTGCCTTTCCTGGTGCACCGGTCGCGATTTGCAGGTGCCAATGATGACAAGCTTGCGCAAGGTGCCGGGTTTGTCATTGGGCGCGTTTGCATTGTTCCTTGCATGCTGGCTCCTTTTCCGCGGCGAAGAATTTGTGCCGTCGGTCGATTCCGAGGGGGCGGGCGCCACGCACTTGGATGCTCGCATGTCCTCGCCTGGGCCTGCTGTGCACGCCGACTCCGCGCCCGGGCGCATGCCGCTCCAGCGGTGGGTTGTGCAGGTTCTCAGCCGCGAAGGCGAGCCCCTGCCTGGGGCTGTGGTGCGCGACGACGGAGCCCAGTACGTTGCAGGCGATGCTGGTCTGGCGAGTCTTGCGCCCTCAAAGGAGATCAGGACCGTTGCGGTGTCGTGCGATGGCTACATGACAGAGCAAGGCGTGCGCTTGGTGGGGGAACTCACGGCCGTGCGCCTTCGGCCTGCGATCACCATTGACATTGCTGCTGTCACAGGCGTGTCCGAGCCCGTCGCGCATGCCCGCTTCTGGGTCAGGCCATATCGGCTTTCGGACGTGGATCTGGCATTCGAGGACGGATGTCCGACTGCGGTGACCGATGCGCAGGGGAAGGCTCGGATCGGCCCATTCGAGTTCCCTGAAGATGGCACCCTCTTCTTGCAGGGCTGTCATGAAGATCTCGCCTACTGTCGGCGTGCCCAAGAAGGGCAGCGACCGGTCGTCTTCCGGGAGGCTGGTAGCCATTCGGTGACTGCGAGGTTCTTGGCGCCGCGTGTTGTCGCGGTGGACCTTCCCGCGGAAGGCGTCGTGACCTGGAAGACGGAGCTCTTAGGTAATGGGCTCCGGTCTCCATCCAATGACGAGGCGAGATGGACATGCAAACGGATCTCTGAGCGCATCCAGGCGACCTACCCCAATGCGGTCGTGACCGTGCTGCTTCCGCAATACCCCCCGAGCGACGACACGGCCGCGAACATTCGATTCACCCTTTGGCTAGTGGGGCGTCAACCGTTCACGGTGCCATGTGTGGCGGAGCGCGCAGAGGAGTTCGTGGCGCCGCAGAAGGTCGCACCGCCAGCTGGCCTCTTGCACGATGGATTCGGCAGTCTGCGCGTGGTTGTCGCGGATGCTCTCGGTTCGCCTGTGCCAGAGTCGGACTACCGGTTGCTAGGAGATGTGACCGAGGACTGGCCAGGCGATCGCAGTCTCCTGGTGAAGCCAAAGGGTCGAGATACAGGCGGGTGGATGACACTGCCGACGGGCACATGGCGCGTGGACTTCTACGACGCGGTGTTGGGTGCCCTCGCCAAGGGGCAATCCACCGCCACTGCAGTGATTGCCAAGGGTGGGAGCAGCGAAGTCCGGGTCGTCTTCGAGCGCAGGCTGGTGAGGTGCAGGTTCGAAGCGAGCGTCGACAGCGCAGGCCCCAGGCCGACGGCCGGAGTGGTGCGACTCGTGAGCGAGCAGTTCGGTTTTGACATCCCGCTTCTCCGCAACGCCATCCTGCAGCCATTCGAGTTCTGGCTGCCTGAAGGAGAGAACTCGCTGGTGGTGGAGGCACGGACCACGCAAGACGGCCCTGTTCTCGTCGGGCGGACGGCGGCTTCGCTGCGCGCAGGCGTCGCTGCCTCGCCGCAGGTGATTCGGGTCCTCTTGGCGCAGAAGCGCTGACAGCGCGTGGAAGAGCGCATGCTGCCTGCGAGCGCGATATCCGGGCTGACCTCTGAGTCGTGCGAGTTGCGCCGAAAGCGTGGATTCGACTCCGGTCGCACTTCTTGATCTCGACTCGGCTGCAACTCGCTCGACGACGAATCCACTCGCCCACGGGTTGCTGATCGCGCCGCTGCGAACGCGGACCCGCGGCGCTCAGTTGCGCCGCAGGTTGAGCTTGCTGAGCGCCGCGGCGAGCGGGCTCACGACCTCGGGCTCGGGCTTGCGCGGAGCCGGCGCGGGCCGCGGGTCGCGGTTGCCGCGCGGATCGCGATTGCCGCCGCCGCTGTAGCCGCCGCTGCTGCGCGCGCCACCCGAGCCTGCGGTCGCGTGGCTGTCGCTGCGCCCCGCCGCCGGCCGTTCGTGCAGCTTCATCGTCAGCGCGATGCGTTGGCGCGGGATGTCGACCTCGACGACCTTGACCTGGACGATCTGGCCGGCCTTGACGACTTCGCGCGGGTCCTCGACGAAGCGATCCGACAGCTGGCTGATGTGCACGAGGCCGTCCTGGTGCACGCCGATGTCGACGAAGGCGCCGAAGTTCGTCACGTTCGTGACGACGCCTTCGAGCTGCATGCCGGGCGTGAGGTCCTTCAGCTCCTGCACGCCTTCCTGGAAGGTCGCGGTCTTGAACTCCGGACGCGGGTCGCGGCCAGGCTTCTCGAGCTCCTGCAGGATGTCGGTGACGGTCGGCACGCCGAAGCGTTCGTCGGCGAACTTCTTGGGATCGAGCGTCTTCAAGAACGCGCGGTCGCCGATCAGGTCGCGGATCGCGCGGCCGCTCGCCGCGAGGATGCGCTCGACGACGGGGTAGGCCTCGGGGTGCACCGAGCTCTGGTCGAGCGGGTTGTCGCCGCCCTGGATGCGCAAGAAGCCGGCGCACTGCTCGAACGCCTTCGGCCCGAGGCGTGTGACCTTCAGCAGGTCCTTGCGCGACTTGAAGGGTCCGTTCTCGTTGCGATGCGCGACGATGTTCTTGGCGAGCGTCGACGACAGGCCGGCGACGCGCGCGAGCAAGTCCTCGCTCGCGGTGTTGAGGTCGACACCGACGCCGTTCACGCAGTCCTCGACGACCGCATCGAGCGAACGCGCGAGCTTCGTCTGGTTGACGTCGTGCTGATACTGGCCGACGCCGA